>CAYYLA010000087.1:0-10058 GCA_964441785.1 uncultured Candidatus Cloacimonadota bacterium
TGGAGGCCACAACTTCCAGAATTTTGGACTTGGTCCCAGATGAGCAACATAGGCGTTTGGATCTTTATCCAGTTGCATCTCACACAAAGGTGGAGATGTTTGTGCAAAAGCTAATACGGAACTCAGGGTAAAATCTCCCATCATACGATAGGCAACATGATCAAAACCACCACCATCAAAAGGCAAAACCTTCTTCATGTGATCCCCCCAACGATCAATGAAATCAAGATGCTTACGATGAACTATCAGATTCCCCGATAAAACAGTGTGCTCGATAGCTGGTTTATCCCTCTCCGAAATATCATTTTTCCAGGTGCACAACATTCGCTGTGGTATAGTACCAGATTCATCATCGTCATCATAACGGGTTTTAAAAATCATCCCATCTTCACTGGCTGAGCGAATTCTTAGATAGATTCCAGCTTTATCAGGGTAGAGATATGGTGTAATATCACCGGTGATAATGCAATCACCATCTAATAAAGCAATATAATCCACATCCAAATCTTTTACCGCCATAATTGCTTCACGCTTGCAGATATTGGCAATAGCCCGTAACGAAATTCTGTTACCCAGACTGGTAAATTCAGAGTCCACAACTGTAACATCATCAAATTGACTCAACAGCTCCTTCTCACTCTCCTTTAAAGCTATCCCCAAAATAGAGATTGGATTGGTAACACCATGATATCTGATTGATGCAACCAGGATATAGACTGCCAACACAAAATTGCTGTCAGTAATTATTACAATTGCACACCTATCCCTGGACATATCTATCTCCTCACCATTTTTGCTTTTACAAACCCATGAAATTGATCACGTTCCCATTTATATATGCCAAAGAGATAATACAAAATCAGATAAATCAAAGCTGAAGCTGCAAAATGAAGAAGCAGATGCCAGAGATTCTGTGGCTCATGGATAAAGGAGAAACCAAAAACTATTAACGCGGTGAGAAATCCTATCCAAACTGTACGGAAAATGGTGATACTGAAGAAACGTTTAAAAGAGACCCCTGCAAAGCGGCATCCAGATGGGATATTGAAGAAAATCGTTGCCAGTACATTGGGAATTAACGTACCCAATGCAACCCCGATTATCCCGATATGATGGATCAGAATAATACTGATTACCAGATTCAGAGTGCACTCAATTCCTGCAACAATTGTGAGTCTCTTATAGTTATTACCCATCAAAATAATATGCACGGAAGAACTGCGGAAAAAGACATAAATATACATGGAAACAAGCAGGATAATAGCCGACGTAATACCGGCGGGATCCGTCAGTTCCAACCAGATATTTAAAATTGGTTTGATATAAATAATCAACGGAATAATCATCATTGTAGCGATAAAACCCTGCAATCGGTTGGATTCCATCAAAATCTGCCCCAGTTTTCCCTCTTCATTGGATGCAAATAACGTTGCTGCAACCGGTTTCAGGTTATCCAGAAACTGGGTTGAAAACTGTTTGAATGTATCTGCCAGACGTGATGCTATCTGGTAAATCGCTACCATAGCTACCGATGAGAAAATGGATATCACCAGCTGATCGGTACGGAAAATTATCAGGTTTGTGAAGATGATGATATAGGCAAATATGGAGAAACTCATCACCTCTTTTACCATACCTCTATCATAGAATTTCAAGCTTACCTTCATCGATGGAATCCGTTTAAAACAGAACCAGGTCTGCACTGCATTTGCTACCATATTTATACTGATCGTAGCTATCGCCATCTCTCGTATCGACATACCCGATGAAACAATCCAATAAAGCGCGATAAAATTTACAAGTCTCGATCCAATCTGAATCATGTTACGCAACTTAATCTCATTAAGTCCAAGCAAAATCTCCAGGGTCACACCAAAAGGGAAACCAAGTGATGTACCAATCCCAAAAATCAGAAACACCGATCGATAATAGAGAATCTGCTGCTGATCACTGAAAGAGAAGATGCGATCGATAAACTGTGACATGATCAAAGTAAAGACCATGATAATCATAGCCAGAAAAACATAGTTGAAAAATACTGTAGAAATCAGACGATTAAATCGCTTCCAATCCTTAGAGATAAGCGTTTCGCTGGTAGCTTTCTGCACAGCCGTTCCAAAGCCAAAATCAAGGAGAACAGAGTATCCGAAAATCGTCCAGAGAAGCGCCCACATACCATATTCTTCCCGCGTAAGCCCCATAAAGAGTAATCGCGTCAAAAAAATCGCAATCACAAATCCAAGTATCAATTTCACATAATTCGCAATCGTGTTCGTGATCATCCGTTTACGTAATCCACCCTGCTCCATCTCGCTCCCCTATTCTGTAATTATTCTGAATCCTACCGATCGCTGCAACTGATACGGCAATATCTGATCGTCCTCGTCGGTCGCCTCATATTCAACCTGCACAACAATAGCCATCCTCGCCGGCTCTACTCCCAAATCGATCAACTGGTTCCTCACATTGGTTGCTCTACTTTTTGCCAATTGCCTGTTATATTCATCACTACCCCGTTTATCCGCACTACCCATAATCTCCAGTTTTAAGGTTGGATAAGACTCAAGTACCCTCACCACATCCGGCAATTTCTTCAACTCCGAAGCACTCAATGTATCAATATCTGTATCAAAAAAGAGGGTAGGAAGAATAATCGGACTGAACAGCGTATCCCGTTCGACAATGATTTCCGTGATAACCTGCACAGAATCCACATCTTCATCCACCTCTTCCTCAATCTCACCAGGGAGAGTCATCCCGATACTGCTTAGAAATTTAAAATCCAGGTAAACCGTCATCTCATCGGGCACTGGCGGAATCCGCATATAGATATTCTGCGCATATTGGCTCTCATGAATCGGCACAGCTTTGATATTAATCATCCGCTCTTTTGTGTACCAGAAATTGGTCCTGATCGGGGTCATCCCCAGATAATGATCATCGATATAAATAACAGATTCTGTAGGCTGCGATTTAATCAAAATCTTCTGTTTCGCAGCACCTTCAGGAATCTTCATATAATTGCGGCTGGCAACACAGCCCATCATAAAAATCACCAGAACAAATATCACAATTTTCTGCATACTATTCTCCATTATATTTCAGTTTGGATGAAAGGACGTGGCGGAGTAGCCTGTAATGATCCAGTAACTTAGCCTTCCATAGCTCCTTGTGATAATTCCTCCTGCTCAACGCAGTAGTAATTACGGGATGCTTGAGGTTGTTATCTATACACCACTGGATAGTATTCAGAACCAGATCATAGTATTCCAGATGACGCATTGTCCAACCCTTCCAGGGTTTTGGATTCATCCCAAAATGGATAACCCGGGAACCCACCTCTTTATCAAAGGGAAAGCCTCCAATATCAGGAGCCTGTGATGAGAATGCCAATAGAGAGTTAAACACCGATTCATCTGTCATGAAATAAGCCCTGCTTTTTTTGTTATAAACCTGCTGTAAATCTGCTCCCAAAACCTTATCCATCTGTTTTTCCCACAATCTGATAAAGGGAATATGAGAACGATGAATAACAAAACAATTTGTTAAACTTACCGTATTAATCCTGCAATCTCCAAGATCATCCACATCCTTTTGCCAGATCTTCTTGATTGATTCAGGAATACTATCTCTATCATCATCTCGTCGATATTCTCCCCGGAAAACCGATCGATTCTCTTCAACCCCTCTAAATCGTATCAGCATCTCCTCTCTCTCGGGAATCAAAAATCTACTGATATCACCATCTACCATGCAATCCGAATCCATCCAGGTTATATAATCTGTATCAGCAGCATACAAAGCTTCCGGTTTCTGGGTACAGACATTTCTTGCCCGACCGGATTGCGGTTTTACAACCACGACGTCCTCGAATTGCCAGAAGATCTCCTCATCTGATTCATCAAAATCATGCCCCACTATTTTGATTTTACATTGGACATTAAACCTTCGCAGCGATGCAACCAGAAGATATGCTCCCCAGATGTAATTTTTGTCACAAGCTGTTACTATAGTATTCCTGATCAATTGCTCCACCTTATTGCCACAGTTGTCTGAGATGGAAATCAGCAATCAGATCGATCCCCATCAAACTTTTAAACAGATATAACAGTAAAAATGCAAACACTGTTAACCCAACAAAAAAAATAATAAAAAAAAGTATCTGCATGACCCTGATATGCCACCTGTATTTCTCCATATTGCAGAAGCTTACATTTTTGCGATTCTCCCGTCCAAACATGAATACAACATACCATTTTCTCAGAAACCAGAAATTAAAACGCAAATCAATAATATGTCTGGCAAATGGTGGTGGAAGACAATTCTTGAACAGATGATCAATCTCACGTTCCTGTTCAAAGTTCAAGGTTTTCCTGATATTAGGATTAACCTTATCGAGATAATCATCTTTGTTCTTTCTAGCCATTTGTTCTCACTTTTTTGGCCTGTAACAGTCGCTGTTTATGCTCTCTGGCATAGATCTTGAACATTGCACCTGTCATACCAAAAACCATCATTAACTGATAATAATTATTCACCTGTTTCAGAACCCATTCCAGAGCAGATTCCAAATAGATTGCCAGCAAACCTCCCAGCAACCCAATCGCCATAAACTGATAATCCGATCGCTTATATTTTATAAAATTGTAAATAGTTAAACCATACATTCGCAGCAGAAGAATAAGAAAAATCACCAGATTATGCCATCCGGTTTCTGCTGCAATCATGAGATAAATAGTTTCAACCAGGATCAGACGACTATCCTTCTCATAGTTATTGGGATCATAATCGATATGATCATTATAGGGATAGGGTGGTCTTATCTTCCTACCAAAATTGTTTAATCCAACCCCAAAGGTATCGGAGTCTGCCATTTTCTGAGCAGCAATTGCCAGCACAACCCGGGTATTTGCTGATGCCTCCGGTGCATTTTCAAAACGTTCTGTTATGGAGTCCATTGCTTTGATCAGAACCGCTGTTCCCATCAAAACAAGCAACAATGTAACCCCCACTTTTTTTGCTGATAAACCACCGGCATAAGAAAGAGCTAAGATTATCACACAACTCAAAGCAAACAGAACCATACCAGCTCTTGATAATGAAGATACTATGCAGATCGCACCCAAGCCAAGCACTCCCAGCCAATACCACAATTTTGCATTCTTCTTGTTCAACAGATAGGCAAAAACCAGCGAATTAAAAATCATCAGATACATCACCATGGAATTCTGATGATCAAAGGGACCTGGCGTCTGAAATTTTCCCTCCAGATATTTCTGCTTCAACACAAAGAATCCAATAAAAATAATAATGGCTGCAACATATTGCATAAACAGATCCATCTGCTTTTTCTCATTGATATAATTATAGATCACCCAGAAATAAAAATACATCCGTAACATCTTCCATACCTCAAACCAGGACATCAGCAGATCGTGAGAATTAACTATGGAAATGATACTGAAAAGGAGATAAAACATATACAGGATGGATCCTGGAGGAAACATCTTAATTGGATATTTTCTTCTGCGATCCAACACTAAAAAAAACAGGATTAAGGCAGCCAGATCTACCAGACCAATCTCAAAACCCCTGGATGTTCCACGTAACCACTCCCTGGATACAAAATTGATGCTGACATTCTGAACTGTGAAAAAAATCATCAGAAAGAAAACTGTGTTCTCTACCAGTTTATTGGTTTTTGCTACAGCAAATCCCGACGGAACACCGAAGAGAAATGCCAGAAAAAAAACCAGATATTTCATATTATTGATTTATCTCATCGATAATTTCTTTTACAATCCAACCACCTTGAACTGCCTGCAGGGTTGGAAGCAATGTATTAACAACATTATTCCATTCAGCAAAACCACTTCGTGGAACATAGATCACATCACTTGGTCGAAGTGGAAAATCACGGGTTTTTCCCTTTAATATATCCTTGAGATTAACCTTGAAAATGCGTGGATGATTAACGCCACCTCGGACCACAACCGCATTCTTGTTTGCAGACTCTTTTAAACCAATAGCAAAACTGAGGGCTTGCAGAATAGTCATCTCCTCTTTATATGGGAAATGACCTGGAGTTGTAACCTCACCGATTACGTAAATCTCTTTGTTAACAGATGATGAAATATAGATAATATCCCTGTTTAACAGTGGAATATTGTGCAACATATTGCCTTTGCGGATAAGCTCTATAAAGTCAACCGGAAGGATATCATTATCACGAACAACATAACTGCCTTCCAGGTCTGCAAGTTCTACCGAGCTACCAAGCTGCAATCCTGTTGCCAGACCTCCCGCTTTTGCTACAGCATCAAGAACCCTCATTTCACCCGTTATCTCATAGGTTCCCGGACGCACGACCTTGCCATAAACAGTTACCTCTGAACTACCCAGAACATAGGGAATCAACGAAACCTTTGGTTTATGAAGATAGCGACTGTACTCCTCCTCTATCACCCCGGTAGCATCGGTAATGGTCATACCTTCTAACCTTACCTCACCTATCAGTTTCAATGAGAGTGTTCCATCAGGTTTTACCAGACCATCCATTACCTCCAGATCGGCCTCTCCATAGACATCGATATGAAAACGATCACCCTTGCCTATGATATACTCTTCTACCTCAAGTTGTTGTAATTCCATCAGCTCAAGCTGAATCTCTTCATCCTCTTTTGCACTGGTATGGATCTCTTCCAGATACTGTTCGGGAATATCTTGATCCGGCATCACTTCACTGTGACGACTGCAACCAATGATTAAACCACTTATCAATAGCAATACCACCAGAATTATCAGATAATTTTTCATTAATACTTCCGTTTGTAATAAGGTTCTTCAATAAAATTCAATACCCCATGAATACGGGTTTCACTGTTCTCTTTAATAAAATTCATAATATTCAAAAGATTATTTTTATTTGATTGCTTAAAACGGGCAACCAGAATAAGCAGATCAGAGAGACTGCTGATACTGGTAAAGAGCTGCAGATTATCTCCTGCCGGGAATAATTCCCAGATGATCAGATCATAATGAGAGAAATGCTTCAGGACTCCGGCAATATCTTCCCTGTCCAGAAGTTGCTTCAAGCTCCGTTCATCCAATGAGAAATAGACCTTTTCCACTCCCTCAGTTAGTGAATAAACCTCTGGAACCGCTGCATTCTTATCAAAGAGCAGATCGTTGATCAAATTAGCCCTTATGGCGTCATTAATCTCCGGTAGCGATTCAATCCACAAGGTTCGGATTCCCCGTTGATTGAACATTGCAACCATCTCCTGCGTCAACATCGATTTACCCGTATTCTGTTCATAACTTCCAATCGTGAGTAACCGCAGGTTTGATGCCGTATGAATCTTGAGCAATTTCCCTAGAAATATCTGCATCTGATTATAGTAAACACTCTCTTCCACATCATCTTTCAAAGGTAAATCAACCATCAGAGGAAGATTGAGAATTTCATCAAAATCATATTCACTTTTTATAGTTGGATCAAGAAACTCCTTCGCCGCAATCAATATTGTTAACCCGATAAACATAAGAAAAGATATAGCAATAAGGATCATCTTCCTTCCTGTTCCAACAGGTGCATCAGGTGGCACTGCATATTGCAATACTTCAAAATCACTTACATTGGATCCAATAGACATCCTCGCTTCCAGAATGCGATTATCTATCGTCTGTAATAGATCCTTTGTAAGATCCTCTTTACGCTTTATCTTGTAATATTCATTATCCAGGCTGGAAAGGGATTGAAGTTCACCTTTGATTCCGGCAATCTTTGCCTTATACTTATCAACCAGCTCCAGCGATGATTTCAATTCATTCTCATACTCATCCTGTTTAATTACCAGATTTTCACGTAGAGTTCCTTCTCCATAACTCACGATATCAGGTAAGATAGTTTGATCACCTTCGTTTATCGATTTTTCAAGCTGGTCTATCTCATCCCTCAACTTAATTATTTTTGGATTTTCATCGGTGTATTTCTGGCTCAATAAAGCCAACTCATCTTTTAATTCTCGTAATTTTCCCTCTTTGGTAGAGGTTACAGTATAACTGATAGCGATCTGATCAGGTAAATCCGCCAATCGTTTATTTATGTCATTGAGTTTCGTCTGCAAGGCATTGATATTCATCTGAGTTTCCAGAAGATTCAGTTCGGTCTCGTTAAGTTGCTCGTATTTGATCTGAGATTCAGATTCAGGTGAGACAATTCCGTGCTCATTACGAAAGATCTCCAATTGTGATTGAATATCCTTCAATTGCGCCAGATAAACTGCTTTCTGATCCTCGTAATAGGTATAAATCTGCCGGGTTGATGAGTTTAAGATCCCTACATAATTCTCAATAAATACATCGGAAAGCGTATTAGCTATCGACATCGCTTTTAATCGATCCTGGTGTGTAGCCGAAAGATGAATAATATTTGATTTATTGCCTTTTTTGATAGAAAGATGACTGAATAACTGTCGATAATTCAGATCCATTCCCAGGCTGTCAATTACAGAATTCAAATTCTGACGCGTAGCAATAGCTTCGATAACCGTATTTAGATCAAATTGTTGATAGAGATAAGGAACATCAGATGAGCTGCTCAGATTCTTGCTGTGTCTGATAATGATTGCGGTAGCTTTCCATTCATTCTTTATCGAAATTTTTAACCAGATACCCAAAACAATTGCAACCGCCAATGTTACAATAACAATCAAGGGTATCCTTTTTTGTAATGAGATCAGCAAAACTCTTTTATCAAATTTTAAGAAACTACTCTGTTCTTCTAACTGGAATTCGCTTTGTTCCATATCTCCCTTTCCATCGCTTTTCTAATATCTGTTATCGATGTTATATCTTTATCAATCGGTTTCCGGCTTAAAAATACCGGATATGAATCTTTATCATCAGGATGATAGCCATGCATACCAGCCATAGTTGATACACCCATAAAACTTGGACAAAGCAGAACACCTGGATCTGCCAGGAAGAAAGCATCGCCGAATTTATGATCCTCAAAATATACATGCATATCTTTTAACTCTTCATTACTTACCATATATCCCTTATCTACTGTCTTCATTGCTTCCCGGATCTTCCTTTCGGCTTCATCATTAAAGAACCAGAATCGTGCCATAGTCGAATCATACATCGCTGCATAATCAACCCCGAATTTTAAACCCGTTGCCTCAACCACAGGGATCAACGCTAGATCCTCTTTAACATTGGCCATGCCATGATCACCAAATACATAAAGATTTACCTCATCATATTGCTCTTCCGCTGTTGCCAGTACGTCCTTTATCTCTCGCTCTAACCAGTCCAGTTTTGCCTTTACCTTCTCATGTTGCGTACCTACAGCATGCCTCCCAGCATCCACTTTTGGTAGATAAAGATACATAATCTCTATCTCACCCCTGCTGATAACTTCTTTAGCTATCTTCAAATTCTGCTCCTCTGATAAACGCCAATTAGAACAGAAATAGGGGATGTTTTTCTCAACACAGAAATCAAAAATCGTATCCGTCTTCAGGATACCTCCCGGCACAAAATAATCATGCTTCTCAAGATAATCAAAATAGGGAAGGATTTTAAAGGGTACGCTATAAATCTCAAAATATCCAGTATAACCTTTAATTTTCTGAATAATCCTGCTCATCCAATGCCTGATACGCCAGCGATCAAAGATTATCCCCGGCAATATGGAAAGCAGTTTCATTATCTTAAAAGGAGAGGTCTTAGGAGAATAGAAGAAACTGGACCAATGCGTGTGCTCATCAGGATAACGACCAGTTAAGATCGAAGGATCAGCTGCTGATGAAAATCCAAAGGTGGTCTTTAATTTTGTTGAGTGCTTTAACTGATCACTCATAAAACCATAATGCTGATACACTTCCCAGCCAAATGCATCAATAAATGTAAACAGAGCCAATTTTTTCTTCATCTATACCTCCAGTCTTGTATCTGGTTTTAAAATCCTCTTATTATATACCCATCGTGGTACATGCATACGCAATCCCATTTTATGATAAAATATCTTCTTCCATTCTTGTTCAATA
>CAYYLA010000088.1:0-10054 GCA_964441785.1 uncultured Candidatus Cloacimonadota bacterium
GTAAAACGGGCGAAAAGGTAAAGGATTAAACCGAAAATGAAAAGTAAACCCAACACGGTAGATTTGTTCCAATAGGATGAAGCGAATCATCTGGTGGGTAAAGGTCATTTGAGAGAAGCTTAGGACTTTATCAGCGCGATGGGTGATGTTCTTATCCAAGCCGTAAACACCGCCAATGATGAACACAATATTAGACAACCCCATCTGATCGGCGAGGAACCTGCTGAACCCCACTGAGCTCATCTGTTTACCATGCTCATCCAGCGCAATCACAAAATCTCTTTGATCTATATGTTTCAGAATAATCTCAGCTTCTTTAGCTTTAACGATATCAACAGTGTTGGATGAAGAGAGTTTTACATCGGGCAAAAACTGCATCTCGATCTTATGGAATGGTCGAAGACGTTTTTCGAATTCGGCAATACCATCACTGATGAAGGATTGCTTTGATTTTCCCAAGGCAATTATTTTAATACTCATTTAGCAAAAATTCCTTCGTAAATAAGAAAGCGACAAAGTTGATTGCCGCTTTCAATAAATATCTATAGAAATCAGCATCTATAAAGAACTTCCCGTATTCCTGACTTCCCGACTTCTGTATTCTGCTCTATTTAAGCGCAGACAATACCGAGAGCTATTGAATGCAGTTTAGTAATAGAATCATCGGCTCTGGAGGTAATCAGGATAGGCACTTTTGCACCCATAACATCGTGAGCTTCCTGAACCTTTGCGTAATAGGTCAGTGCTTTCCCAAAGATATTCCCTGCTTCGATAGTAGGTACAATAAGCACATCAGCTTTTCCTGCAACAGGAGAATCCACACCTTTGATTCTAGCAGCATCTTCATCGATAGCATTATCGAGAGCAAAAGGACCATCAACGATACAGCCTTTGATCTGACCGCGTTTACTCATCTTAGCAATAATAGAAGCATCTACAGTGGGAGGCATTTTTGGATTAACAACCTCAACTGCGCAGAGAAGGGCAACTTTAGGAAGAGGACAATCCAGGCTATGAGCCACTTTCACAGCATTATTTATGATAGCAATTTTCTCTTTAACCTCAGGATAGAGAATAATACCACCATCAGTCATTAGAGTAATTCTATCACGAGCTTCAAAGATAAACACATCGCTGAGAACATTACCGGTAGCCAGTCCGGTTTCCTTATTAAGGACACCCTTCATCAGTTGTGATGTAGCGGTTTTACCCTTGAGGATAAGATCAGCTTTACCCTGATGAACAGCTTCAACAGCTTTATTAACACACATTTGAGGATCTTTTTCATCAATAATTTCAAAGGCATCGATAAAGGTTGGATCTTTCTCATTGATCAATGCTTTGATTTTTGTTTCATCACCGATAAGGAGAAATTCTGCGATATCCTCTTTTTTGCCTAAAATTGCAGCACCTACACTACTGGAATTTGTAGCATCGGGAATCACAACTCTTTTGGATGGCATATCTTTAGCTTTTGCCAGTAATTCTTTAAAATTACGAATCATGGTTGACTCCTTAGTATTATTTTGAGAAAGCCATCGCAAAAGGGAGTTATTAGGTCAAGAACTTTGTTTTCTATCAGAACTATATATTGTATAAAATAAATTAAAGAAGAACAGATGATTCTGGAATGGTCCTTGTGGTATAACAACAGAGTCATAATGTTATAGTTAAATAAGTTAGAAGCAGCTAATGGAAAGTAAAGATAAAAACAAACTTGGAAAATCTCTTCTCAACCTGCATTAATAGCGATTAGATAAAACTTTGTATTTGGTCAAATTCCTTGACATCAATGTCCACTTTTTTCTTTTTGGAGTATATTATATAAGGGAAATTATGGCTGTAAAAAAGAGATGGCATATAACGTTAACATCAACCGAGTCACCTCGGGCACGAAGCTTTACTATACCCAAAAACACGGGTATTGTATTGATCTCTCTGATTACTATTTTATTGGCAGTAATTGTATCTTCAACTATTTATGCCGTAATCAATCAAAATAAAATCATTGCGGCAAATCAGATTATAGCAGAAAATGAATTATTAAAAAGTAAAATAGACGATTTAACAATCGAAATTGATTCAATATTAACCAAGCTCAAGTTAATGGAGCAGTGGGAAGATGAGATTCGATCGGAGAAGAAACTAAAGCCAGTTAATAAGGATGTTCGTGAGATGGGAATGGGTGGTATACCCCAGGTGGATACAACCTTTATTACATCAGACAGTCAACTGAACCTCAGTTATAATCTTGCACTTAATCAAATCAACCAGATAAATTCCAAGTTAAATTTTGATCTTGGGACTCATAAAGAATTGTTAGAGAAAGTAAAACTGAAGGAATCTTTGTTCCTCGCAACCCCGTCCATCTATCCAACCTATGGCAGAATATCTGATGGTTATGGATGGCGTACACATCCAATAACAAACAAGCGCTCCTTCCACCATGGGATAGATTTTGGTAATAAAACCGGTACCCCGATTTATGCAACAGCAGATGGAGTTATCAAGAAAATTCAAAAATTGAAATTAATGGGAAACATGATTGTCATATCACATAATTTTGGTTATGAAACCAGGTTCGGGCATCTAAGCAAAGCTCTGGTTAAGGTTGGACAGGAGGTTAAGCGGGGTGATATCATTGCATTAATGGGTAATTCGGGACGCTCTACCGGTGCGCATCTACATTATGAAGTACTTCGTTATAATAAACACAGAAATCCCTATTCGTACCTTAATAAAATGGAAGATGATATTCTGATTACTTCGAAATAGGACTGATAATGGCAGGAAAAAAAATTAAATTTGAAGAATCATTGAAAAGGCTGGAAGAGATAGTGGCAAAACTTGATCAGGGTGGTGATGACCTTGAGGCGATTGTTAAACTCTATCAGGAAGGCAGCCAGTTAATCAAAAAATGCACCAGGGAATTGCAGAGCATAGAGAATAAAATTGAAGTAATATCCAATGACTCAGTAGAAAAATAAAATCATAATGAGGAATAAATGGCAGTCAATAAGATGATATTGAAGAAAGATTTAAAAGAGAAGCGTGAGCTGGTAAACATCGAGGTAGACAGATTTTTACCAAGGAAAGATGAGTATCCGAAGCAGATTCACAAAGCAATGCGCCATACCCTGTTTGCTGGTGGAAAACGATTAAGGCCATATTTATTGATCAACACATTTTTACTTTTCAATGATGATTTAAAGGAAGCATTAGTTGTAGCCGGTGCTGTTGAGATGATGCATAGTTACACCCTGATTCATGACGATCTACCAGAGATAGACAACGATGATTATCGTCGCGGTAAGAAAGCCTGTCATGTAGTTTATGGATCCGATATAGCATTACTGGCTGGAGATGCTTTACTGGTATATGCTTTTGAGGCGATTAATTCTACTGAGTTGGATGAAAAACTCAAATTTACCCTTATCAAAGAATTAGCAGAGGAGTGTGGATCAACAGGTTTGATAGGTGGTCAACTGGTAGATATCGACAGTGAGGGTAAGGATGTCAGCAAGAAGACTCTTGAATTTATTCACAAGAACAAAACCGGTCGTCTAATCAAGATGGCAATCCGATTTGGCTGTTATCTGGCAGAAGCCAGTGAAGCAGATCAGAAGCGGATGGAGAAATTTGGTGAGAAGCTTGGATTAGCTTTTCAAATTGTGGATGACATTCTAGATATCGAAGGGAATAAACAGACTCTTGGCAAATCAATTGGCAAAGATGAAAAGATGAAAAAAGCAACCTTCCCAGCTGTATATGGATTGGAAGAATCCAAGCTGATGGCAGAAAAATTGATAAATGACGCGAAAGATATTCTCGATACCTATGGAGAAAAAGCAGAAATACTCAGATTATTATCTGATTTTGTATTAACAAGAAAGTTTTAAGAATATTCTTATATTCCGGGCTTACAGAGGTAAGCCCTTTTTTTATATTGAGGTAACATGTTAGAAATAAAAATCAAGAAATTAACATCCAATGCAATCCTGCCGAAACGGATGAGTGAACATGCTGCAGGATATGATCTATATTCATCCAACGACAAAACAATTTGTCTTAAAAGCAAAACCCTGGAATTGATTCCAACCGGACTTGCAATTAGTCTACCCCAAAGTTATGAGGCACAGATAAGACCACGCAGCGGTTTAGCGGTTAAACATCATATTGGTATTTTAAATTCACCGGGAACGATAGACGCTGATTATCGTGGAGAGATTAAGATAATTATTTATAATTTTGGAGAAGAAGATTTCAATATCGAGCCCAACACCCGTATAGCACAGATGATCATCAACAGACATGAAACAGCTGAATTTCATCTAGTTGATTCATTGGATGATACTCAACGGGGTGCGGGAGGTTTTGGTCATACCAAAATCCGCGGATGAATAATCTGAAATCGGTTTTACTACCCTTTGGTGAGGAGATTTATCAAACCCTGGATGGACAGGGCATTTCATCGGATACGCAATTTCTGGTTGATACAATATTGAATGAGGAGCGGTTTGATGAATGCAGATTATTGGAGTTAGGTAGCGGGAATGGTATTATATCAATTATGCTGAAGTATTACCATCCTACCTGGGAGATAACAGGATATGAAATGCAACCGCATCTGGTGGATTTATCAAAAGAAAATGCATCCTCATTACAGCTTGATATTAACTTTATAGTTCAGGATATCAGGGATGATAACTCATCAGAGAATCGATTTGATTTAATTGTATCAAATCCGCCCTATATCAAAGTAAGTGACGGGAGGATAAGCCCAAACAGGGAGCGTGCAATAGCACGACAGGAGATAACCTGCACCATGCAGAATATCCTAAAAAACGTGACCAATAATTTAACAGATAAAGGGAATGCTTATCTAATGTATCCTGAAAATCGACTGGAAGAATTGTTGGAAACAACAAAAAAAGTTGACCTGAAAGTCCTTAACAGATTTCTTTTAAAGAAAGGTAAAAAAAGAGTATTTGTGGCAAAGATAACAAGGATTTAAGATAATATGTTAAAAATCGAAGAGTTAATCCTTACAAAAGAGCATAAAACATTTATCCACATAGAGGAGTTGGAGATAAATGCAGGTGATAAAGCCCTGATTTTTGGTAATAATAACAGTGGCAAAACCTATTTAACAGAGACGATTCACGGCATCAACACGAAATATTCGGGTAATATCCTGATAAAGGGGAAAAAGATTGTCCTCTACAAACGCAAGAAAAAGTCTCTCTTAATCCGCAACATTCCCACCTATCTTCCAGAGGATTCTTTATGGAAGAACATGACCCTTCCGCTTCCTTCGTTAACAACCAGGCAGAAGCAACGGATTTATGATTTCTGTGAAATGTTTGATATGAAACGTCTGATCAAGCAACCTGTAAAACAATTATCGCATTCACAGATCAAAGCTATGGAAATGATCCGCGGCGTTATCCAGTTACCCTACCTTTTGATGTTAGATGATTATGACACCTATTTTGATGAGGTAAACAGACTTCAGGCATCCAAACTGCTTGATTTTGCACTTAGTAATGGCACTGCAATTTTAGCCACTTCTAACAAACCTCTGGAAGAGTTTCAGACGATTTATCGATTACAAAATACAGATGTGGTGCTATTGTGAAAAAGCGAATATTTTTGCAGATTATAATTGTATTACTTTTCCTTCTGGTTGGGAACCTGCTCATCATTGGCAAACAATATCAGGCTAATCTTACCGCCAGCAAATTGGATGATGCACCCATTTTGATCTATTCAAGACTTTATGATGATCTGGTAAATTTGCAAATCCAACTGGAGCAATTAGATTATGTAGATTATGTTGATATTCAACCAGATTCATTAATCGTTGATGAATTAATCGAAGTGTACAAACTTGAATCAGCATTTGAAATCCTTCAGAATTATAAACTGCCCAGTGCGGGTCAGATCTATATCAAAGGCACTAAGTTTAACAAAAGCAATTATCAGCAACTACAGAACATTATCTTCGAAAACTATCGGGGAATAAGTATAAATTATAACGAAGAAATATTGGATACCCTTGAGGTTCAGCTGGCACTTCTGGATAAGATTTTTTACATTATGGTTGGGATAATTGCCTTTCTTGCGATAATTATTCTAACGTTTTTACGTGTACATTTCGAGAACAAACACAACAATTACTGGAGTGTTTTTACCAAAGCGGGTGGAGATCCCTATAAGCGTGAAAAACTTTTCTGGGCTGATTCTGTAACCCTCTCGCTGATACCGGCTATTCTTATTGGAGCAGGTTATTGGGGATTGCGTTATAAAGAGTTGCTGAACTATGAGATTGAACTTCTCTATTTCGGTATAGAGTTTGGTGTGTTGATTTTTATCACATTGCTGGCACGAATAATATTGGGGAAAAAGATCTAATGAAGAAGCAGATACCTAACATCTTAACAACCTTTAGAATAGTACTGGTTCCGGTTTTTCTCTGGGTTATCTTCATGTCTGATATTACAGATAAAATAACAGTTGCAACCTTGATTTTCCTTGTTGCCAGTATAACCGATTATTTTGATGGTATGCTGGCACGTAAAATGAATGTGATCAGTGACTATGGTAAGATTATGGATCCTCTTGCCGATAAACTGCTGGTAATCTCTGCACTGTTAACAATGTCTTTACACATGAAACTTATCTCTATCTATGTTGTTATCGTGATTATTATAAGAGAGGTGATTGTATCCTATTACCGGGAATATTTTGCCAGACGTAAAATCATTATCCCGGCGAATATCTGGGGGAAAGTGAAAACCTTTATTCAGATGATTACAATAAGTGCTATACTTATTCACTCATCATTACAGGAACATCTAAGTTCCATCGGACCTATTGAAGGGCAAAATAAAATCTGGCTGGAGATTTTCTTCTGGATCATCGCAATTATAACCTGGTACTCGGGAATGGAGTACTTTAAAAACATAATACAACTAAGGAGAAACAGATGAAGCGACGTTTAATCCTGTTCCAAATCCTGTTAGCTCTTTTGATTCTTTTCGGCTGTTCGAAGCAAAAAAGTGAAGCCAGCCAACGTAGTAATAATCAAAGCAGAAAACCTTCTACAGCAAAAATAGATAAGAAAAAACCGATGGCCTGGGGTCATAAACAAACGGTCTATGTTTTTGCTGATGACAATGTCTGGAAATATGCCGAACATCACTTAAGGAAAAATCTTGAGCGGGATTTCTTTACAACTGAAAATGAGCAGTATTTTGAGGTAAAACGTGTTTCTTTCGAGCAACTGGAATCCTTCTATCGTTTTAATAATCTGATATTTTATTGCGATCTTGAATCCAATAAACCCGTCTCTGAATATGTTAAAAGCATTATGGGAAGTCAGGTTGCCAGCCAGGTTAAAGAGAATTTTGGTGAGATCTATCCACAACATAATCTCTGGGCTAATGATCAGCTTACGTTGTTTGTGGTGGGTGTAAATGAAGAGAGTTTATTACGATTGAACATCCTGCAGACAGAAGAGATTTTCACTCAATTTAAAGATAAACTGGCTGGTAGAATTAATCGTAAGGTATACATGGTAGGAACATTGGCAAAATCGGGATTTAGAAATTTCCCCTGGCAAATGGAAATTCCCAAGAACTATGTTGTCTATCGCCAGGATAACGAAAACAACTTCATCTCTTTTCTTGCCAGAGGAAATGAGAAACCAGATCGTTATGTTGGGGTCTATTATGAAGAGAGTGATTCCAATATAGTGGATAAGAATTGGCTCAAAGAGAAACGGGCAGAATTAGCCTGGAAATACTATGATGAAGACACCTTTAAGGATAGTGATATCAAGCTTGAGTTCTTCACTATCGCCGGCATCAAAGGCTGGAAGCTGTCGGGTCGCTGGCAGAACATGAAATATGCAGTAGGTGGAGCTTTTCAGAGTTATGCCATCTATGATGATGTTCATAATATTGCCTATATCATAGATAATTCGGTTTATTTTCCCGAGGGTTACAAGATAGCAGCTCTGGTGGAGATGGAAGAGATCAGTAAAACGATAACGTTTAAATAATCCTTATTAAGGAGATCATAATGAAAAAGATTTTGATATGTTTATTTGTCCTGCTAATCATCCAGTTATCAGCGTATGAACGCAACACGTTAGTTGATTCACCAACTGCTGGCATTTTGCAGAAAGGAGAATCCGAATTACTGGCAAAAATCTACAAAAACAATGGCCTGATCATTGGTGCAAAGGTTGGATTATTCCCCCGTTTCATGTTTGGATTTAATTATGGAGCTGAGCAGGTTGTAGGAAATCAAGAGCCTGATTGGCATGATCGAGTTGAGTTTAATGCAAAATTAAGGTTGTTGGATGAATCCAATTTATATCCTGCTGTTGCATTTGGTTATGATTCTCAGGGACATGGAAATTACAACGAAAACTACAATCGCTATGATATCAAATCAAAAGGATTTTATGCTGTAGCATCCAAAAACTATCTCTTTCTGGGCAATCTGGGATTTCATCTTGGATTGAATTACAGCTTGGAAAAGGATGATGATGAGGATGGAATCGATCTCTTCTGCGGTTTGGATAAATCCATTGGTCAGATGATTGTTGTTACCTGCGAGTATGATCTGGCACTTAATGATAATGAGGATTGGACCGAAGACAATGTTGATGAAGCTATCAAAGGACTTGGCCGTGGTTACATGAATGCCGGGATGGACATCCAGTTTACCGAAAACCTGATATTGCGCGTCTCCTTCTATGATATTCTTGAAAACAGAATCGACACAAAAGGATGCGATAGAACTATATCGCTGTTCTACTATATGACGTTCTAAAAAAATATTAACACGGGAATACTTATGAAAAAATACTTACTCTGGTTACTAATCACAATTATACTAGGCGGTTGTGCAACCCATATTGAACCTGTTGAATCAGTTGAAAAAACGACGAAAAAACCCATCAAACAATATAATTACAATGCTCTCTACTACTATTCAATGGCAGAAACAGCTATCCATAGTTGGGATCTCAAATCAGCTACCTCTCTTTTGAAAAAAGCTGAATTTTACGATAAAGAAAGCATCACTATCAAAAGTCGATTAATCGATGTTCTCTCTATCCAAGCATCACAGGATGACACGATTTATGAAGAGATTATTACTCTGGGAGAGACCTATATCGCCAATGATCTCTATGATAATGCGATTTTGCTCAATGTTGCAGAAGCACACAATAAATCAAAGAATTACATTGAAGCCGAAAAATACATTAAAATGGC
The DNA here is from genome assembly GCA_964441785.1 of uncultured Candidatus Cloacimonadota bacterium. Classification (GTDB taxonomy): domain Bacteria; phylum Cloacimonadota; class Cloacimonadia; order Cloacimonadales; family TCS61; genus CAYYLA01. Next base: position 9,291 of record CAYYLA010000088.1, read on the forward strand.
GCTGGATGATAATCCAACCATGCGGCTATACATCTCTTACTACATCTTCCAGAATAATCATCATCCTGAAGCAGATATTGGCTTATTGGATAAAGCGCTGGAACTACCCTGGGATCAGATGGAGAACCTCATCATGATTTCTGATCTTTACAAAAACAGAGATCCTTTGAAATCTATAACACTTCTGGATTCCGCCATGGTAAAATGGGATAATGAAGAGATTCTGAAAATCCAGATCAACTTGCTGGAACAGATGCAACTGGGTGGAGAAATTCTTACCAGACTGGAGAATAGAATAGCGCAACATCCCGAAACCTCAGATGAGTTAAAAGAGTATCTGCTTGGGTTATATTTTCAAAATCAACTTTATTCCAAAATACTTAATCAGCAGGAGATGTGTTTTGATATCGGATCGGATCAGGCATTGAGATACCTGTTTATCGCCTCTCTCTCTTTAGAAGATTATGACACAGCTTACAGGACAGCCGAAGAGATTGAAACACTGAATCAATCACCCGAAAATCTGAAATCGATGTTCTATGGTTATTACAGTTATCTGCTATTTCGGATTGGGCTCTGGGAAGATTCTGTCAACAAGCTGATCCTCTGTAATGATCTTGAATTTGTACTTAACCTGATTGTTGAGAATGGTTTCATCATCGATACAGATCTCGGAAATATCGAGTATATGTTTGATATCTTGAATAAGAAAAATGTAAATTCCGATTTTAATAATTATATCAGAGGTTATATCTACTCATTGT
>CAYYLA010000089.1:0-9972 GCA_964441785.1 uncultured Candidatus Cloacimonadota bacterium
CTCTGACCGTCCGGTTATGAGCCGGAAGCTCTACCAACTGAGCTATAGGCCCTGACATTATTCTTTCTACAAAGATCAATTCTTTGTATCAAATACAAATCAGATTTATAAAATTTTTTTCAGGGGGTATAGTGTCAAGAATTTTGTTAAGAATATGACTCAAGGTATAATGATCCAAAAAAAAGGCGGCTGTTAGCCGCCTGAAATAATCTATTTTACATTGAAATTATCAATGAATTTCATCAATATACTACTACGTGTCGGATGGCGCAATTTCTTCAATGCCTTATCCTCGATCTGACGAATTCTCTCACGGGTAACACTGAAGATATTTCCAACCTCTTCCAGTGTTCTGTGATAACCATCATCGATCCCAAAACGCAGTCTGATAACACGTTCTTCACGAGGTGTAAGTGTTTTGAGAACATCATCCATCTGTTTTTTAAGAAGTGTGCGCTCAGCCATTCTTTCCGGTGATATTGTACCCTTATCCTCGATGAAATCACCCAGTAAACTATCTTCATCATCATGACCGATAGGTTTATCCAGGGAAACCGGTTCTTTGGTTATTGCGAGAATTGATTTGATCTTCTCAGTGGGTAGATCAAGTTTTTCTGCGATCTCTTCAGGATAAGGCTCTCTACCGAGTTCCTGAAGTAATTTACGGCTGGCACGTTTAACCTTATTAATAGATTCAGTCAGGTGAAGCGGAAGACGGATTGTACGAGCCTGCTCAGCGATTGCACGGGTGACAGCCTGACGAATCCACCAGGTTGCATAGGTGCTGAATTTGAAGCCCTTACGATAGTCATATTTCTCTACTGCGCGCATCAAACCTGTGTTACCTTCCTGGATAAGATCAAGGAAATCCAAACCACGATTGTTATAGCGTTTGGCAATACTGACAACAAGACGTACGTTTGCTTCGATCATCTCATTTTTAGATCGTTCCTTCATCTTTTCGCCACGTTCGATTTCCGCCAGAAGGTCGATCATCTCACGAGCTGTCATCTTGGTTTCCAGTTCTACACGTCTGATTTTACGTCGGGCATTTTTGATCTTACGAAGAGTTTCGATAAACACATCGGGTTCCATGCCTGTTTCTGATGCTACCTCTTCATAATCCTCTTCAGATTTATTAGCTCTACGGCCATAAGTGCAAATCTCATCCAAGGAGTATTTTCTGATCTTCGATAATTGTTTTATTGCTTTATGACTATCCTTAATTCTATCAACAAGACTTCTGATACGATAAACCATACGTTTCAAAAGTTTCTCATTATAATTAAGTCGGTTAAAGGTTTCTACAATTACCTGTCGTTTTGCATCAATATCGGTTTGATCCGATAACTCACCAGTTTCATCATAATCACTATTATCGATATATTCGCCGATCTCATCAAAGAGGACTTTGGTCTCTCTGATTACCTGTTCGAATTCACCGACTAATTTGGCCTCCTGGGATTTATCCATCCAGGTGCCATATTCAATCTTGAATATCTGGTCGATTTTAATACGTTTTTCCCGATAACGATGCAGGAAATTCTCCATCTCGCGAAGAGTACTACCGGACATGAATTCGTATTTATTAATATAACGTTGACCGCTTTCGATTTTCTTAGCAATTCGTATCTCTCCTTCACGGTCAAGTAGAGGGACACGGCCCATTTCACCCAGATACATTCTGACGGGATCATCATAATAACGTTTGTTCTGAAATTTCTTGGTTTTACTCTTTTTTACGGAAACTCGTTTCTTTGTTACTTTCTTTTGAGTTTCATCGATAAGCTCGATACCAGCGTCAACCAGTTCAGAAATAATGTCATCAATTTTTTCCAGGTAAATCGGACTGTTAGGCAGGACATCATTAATCTGCTTGAACGTAAGCAGATTACCGTTCTTTGTTCCTAAATCAATCAATTTTTTAATACATTCATTGTAACTTTGCATCTATACTCCTTAATGAAATAAGGTTTTATTTACAATTTTCCCGTTAAGACTAATAATTTTTTTCTTCAATTCATTTTTACGGGTTAATAAATCCAGGGAGCTTCCAGAGGTTGCAATTTCTTCATTCAACTCTTTAAGCTTAACCTGATATTTTCGTAGTTTAACGGCTTTGATTATTTCATCAAAAGAAGAATTGGTCAATTCTTCCATCATCAATTGGCCAATAATATTTTTTAATGATTCATCGTCTATTTTATTCAATAATTGATGTTCCAGATTTACCTCTTCAGAAAATTCTATCAATAAATCATAGATCTTTCTATAAATTTCGAATAAAAAGTAATCTGAATCAAGCGTATTGGCAACTTTTTTTAGTATTGAAATATCATTTAATATCAGCTTCAGCAAGTCCCTTTCTTCCTGATATTGTTGCAGGTTAACAACTTGTGCTTTCTGAGGGGTATTGTAATTTTTCTTCTGTGTTTTAGGTAGGGATGAATACAGTGCATTAATGGACATCCCAAAAACATCGGAAATTTCTTGAAGAAAGAGTTCCTTAGATATTGAATGTGTTACCTCTGCTGCAATTTCCAATAGTACATCAATTTTCTCTTTTTTGGTTAGATCCATCACCGTATCATGTTTAACAAAAATTGCCAGGGTTTCTGCTTCATCAATTTTCTTTTGCAGTGCATCTTTCCCATATTTCAAAAGATAGCTATCTGGATCTTCTTCTTGAGGAAGTGAGACAATTCTTGGGATATATCCTGAAGCCAGGATGTTACCTGCTGCTTTAACAGCTGCTTTTCGTCCCGCTTTATCACCATCATACATCATGAAAAAATGTTGAGTATAACGACTCAATTTATTTATCTGTGATGATGTTAATGCTGTACCCAGAGATGCAACAGCATTTGTGAAATCAGACTCATATAGGCGTAAAAAATCCAGATAACCTTCACAAACGATCGCGCTTTTCTTTCGGGAAATCTCGTGTCTGGTTATATGCAGACCATAGAGCTCGTTACCTTTAGTGTAGATCTCAGTTGTAGGAGAGTTAATATATTTTCCACCTTTTTGCTCTGCATCGATAACCCTACCCCCGAAGGCTACAACTTTTCCCTGTGAAGAGTGGATAGGGAATATCAATCGATGGCGAAAGATATCTATATAACCATTGGATGTTTTGGAAAAGAGTCCGGTAGATTCAAAAATCTTATCATTAATGTGATTTTTTATGAGGAAATTCTTTAAACCGGTATAACCATCCATGGCATATCCGATATCGAATTTAGCAATGGTTGTTGCCGATAGTTGTCTTTGCTTCAGATAATCCATGATAGAATTACCAAATTTATTCAGGTTCTGTTTATAATAACCGGTTGTAAGCTGATAAATTTTATAGATAAGATCTCGTCGATCTTTCTTTTGTGGATTTCCAGGTTTTTCTTTCCATTCCATACCGACTCTGGCTGCAAGTCTTTTCATGGCATCTGGGAAAGAAAGCTTATCGTAATCCATCAAAAAAGAGACAACATTACCGGATTTTCCACAACCAAAGCATTTATATATCTGCTTTTTTTCACTTACAACGAAGGATGCGGTTTTTTCTTCGTGGAAAGGACAGCGTGCTTTAAAATTTGTACCAGCCTTTTTCAGAGGGATATAGCTTCCAATAACATCAACAATATTGTTGGCTTCGATAATCATATCAATTGTTGATCTATCCATTACTATCTTCCTTAAGCAGGGCTATTGTAACACCATCACCACCGACCTCAGGTGCAGGTGTGTAGAACTCTTTAATCCGTTTATGCCGGCGTAGATATTGTCGAACTTTGCTTCGCAAAACACCAGTTCCTTTTCCATGTACTATTCTCAGCATATTCAAACCATTCATGTCTGCTGTATCGATAAAATCATCCAATTCTGTTTTTGCTTCATCAAAGGTGTATCCCAATAGCATAAGTTCCATCTTGGCTGTTTTCTTGGGTGCTTTTATGGCGGTTTTTTTGTTTTTCCTGGCTGCTGGTTTCTTTTTCTTTAACCGGAATATCTTGTTCAATCGTGCGGTGTAATTAATGCCATTTATATCAACTACCACGGCATTATTTTTGATAGCGATGATTTCACCCTCACCTTCGAAATCTTTAACCCAAACCATCATGCCTATTTCCGGATCTGTAACCGCTTCACCACGGGATGAGACCAATTTATCCTCTTCTATACTGATGTTATTGCTTAAATCCAGGATTTTAGACAGGGATTTATCAAGATTGTTCTTCCTCTTTTCTTTAGGCATTCTTTTTATCTCATCCAATTCCTTGTTTATCTCTTTTTGGATATTGATGAGATAGGATCGTGCCTCTCTCAGTGAACGTTTGCGAATCTCTTTATTATCACGTTCCAGCTCTTCTATTTTACTTTGATGTTCCTCGATTTTCTGTGTTAACAGAGCATTTTTTAATTTATGTTGATAATGTTCCCTGGATACTTCTTTTTTTTCTTCTGAGATTTTTTTAAGAAGCTCTGTGAGTTCCATACTCTGTGTGCCAGTTAATTCCTTAGCCCGTTCAATAATGGCGGAATCCATTCCCAGTTGAGATGCAACTTCGATAGCAAAACTATTACCTGGTAATCCCAGTTTAAAATGATATGTAGGTGTATGTTTATCAGGATCAAATTGCATGGCTGCATTGATACAGTTATCATGACTCTCGGCAAATAACTTTAATGCTGTATAATGGGTTGTAATTATGCCGGTTACATCGTGCTCCACCAAACGTTCCATTATTGCCTGAGCTAATGCTGATCCCTGTTCCGGATCGGTTGCAGCTCCAATTTCATCTATTACTACTAGGGAATAATCATCCCCTCTCGAAACCATCCCATCAATGTTTTTTATATGGGATGAGAACGTGCTTAGCGAATCCTCCAACGATTGGAAGTCTCCAATATCAGCAAAGAATTGGGTAAATATGCCAATTTTACTGTCAGCACCAGCTGGAATTGGTAATCCCGATAAAGCCATAATAGTAAGAAGGCCCACTGTTTTCAGTGTAACGGTTTTACCACCTGTATTGGGACCTGAGATAACCAGTATTTTGTAGTCGTTTCCTAATTTTAAGTTGAAGGGAATTACCTTATCAACACTACCCAATGTTTCGATAAGTAAAGGATGTCTGGCCTGGAATAATTCCAATCGTGGTTCGTTAATTATATTTGGCGCTTCTGCTCGATAGCGGTTTGATAAACGACCTATGGCAAAGAGAAAATCCAGCTTTATGGCTATCTCCGAATTTGCCTGGATCTCTTCTCTGTATTCTCGAATATTATTACTGTAGGTTAAAAATATTTTATAAATCTCTGCTTTCTCATCAGATGAAATCATCTCTAATTCGTTGTTTTTGCTGATAACCTCTTCGGGCTCAACAAATACAGATGATTTACTACCGGACTTGCCATGAACAATACCGCGGACAAAGGAGGCAGAAGACTCCTTTACCGGAACGACAAAGCGGCCATCTCGCTGTGTGACAATTCTATCATAAACATGGTTTTTGGATTCCATATCCAGCAGTTTTTTATTGAGAAAAGCAACTGTGTCCTGCCTGACGCGTCTTCGTCTACTGCGAAGACTCTTTAGGGTTGGAGATGCAGAATCTTTTACATCACCTTCCGGGTTGAAGATTTCATGAAATCTTGTTTCCAGGGATGGTAATTTCATCACTTTATTTAGCAGGTTTGGTAACAGTCTGAAGTTTTTGGAAACCTCAGGATCAATCTCAAGTCTATTGGCTATTGAGACATTGTTAACAATCTCTTTAAACTCATCGAAATCATAAACCTGGTGTGTAGGCTGCTGTAGAAGGTTATCAATATTGGAAAGATTTTCGAAATTAAAACTGTTATTATTAAGAAGGAATTCCTGGATCTCAGAGATAATATTAAGCTTATCTTCAATCGCTTTTTTATCCCTCATGGGATGAAGCATATCAGCAAGAGCACCAGCTGCTTTCGAATGGCAGTGATCTGCGATTATGGCTTTAATTTTTGGAAACTCAAGTTGCTGCAGAGAATTCATGTTTCGCTATTGGTCTCCGTTTCTATTTTTTAGTTTTATCAAGAATTTTTTCTTGCGCCTGATCCATAATCTCTTCTTTACCCTCATTAATGGTTTGATCGATTTTATCTTTTAAGGGATCAGTATATTTTACCAGCTGTGGTTCTACAATGCCTGTTATATAGTGTACAACTCCCATAATACGGGATTCTTTTGTTGCTTTATCTATCTCTTCTTTAAAGGGAGAGATATTTAGGATAATAGTTAAAATGGAGATGACAAGTAAGCCATTTATGATGCTAAGTAAACCACCCAGTAGACGATTAAGCCATTTCAGGTGAAGTAATTCAACAAAGCGATGCATAAAGAAAATGATCAAACGAATCAAGAGCATAATGACGATAAAAATCAGGATATAGCTTGCGATAACTGCAATAAGTTCGGGGAGTTCAAATTGGATAATAAGCCAATCCTTTACGAAGTGGCCCATTTTCGAAATAATTAGAAAAGCCATAATCAGTCCGACAAGTTGGATAATTGTGGCGACGAAACCCTTCTTAATACCCCAAAGGGCTAACAGTAGGAGAAAAACTCCCAGGATAATATCTAATATATGCATAAGATCCTCATCTTTCTGTTTGATCTAAAGGCTTAAATTAAAACTAAAATGGGGAGACTTATATAAAATCTCCCCAACATTAAAAAACGATAGTTATGTTAAATCCGATCTAATTGGATAATTTTGATCGGACGATATTACTCAAGACTTTCCCATCAGCTCGATTGCCGAGAGATTCTTTAAGTGTCTTCATGACCATGCCCATCTGTTTCATAGAAGCAGATTCGCCACTTTCATTTTCGAAAGCGGAAATAACCTCATCAACTGCTGAACGTAATTCTTCTTCAGTCAGAGGTTCAGGAAGGTATTCTTTGATTATTTCAATTTCCTGTTTCTCCAGGTCAGCCAGATCATCTCTACCACCCTGAATATAAAGTTCGATTGCCTGCTCTCTTCGCTTAACTTCTGATGCTAAAACATTAAGAACTGTTTCATCATCTATCGCTTTTCTAAGCTCGATCTCTTTGTTTTTTAATGCAGATTTTAATCCACGTAACGTTCTCAAGCGATCCTTATCTTTACTTCGCATGGCGCTAACAATATCGTCAGAGATTTTTTTAAGCATAATTGCCTCTCATGTTAATAAAATAATCATTCCATTCTTAGAAAGAACGATTCATTCTATTCTGCTTACGTTGAAGCTTAAGCATTTTTCTTCTGGCGTCTTTTGCTTTTCTTCTGCGTTCTACACTGGGTTTTTCATAATAATTATTTTTCTTAATATCAGAAAGTAACCCTGCTTTCTCGCATGATTTCTTAAAGCGGCGTAATGTAACCTGAAACGGTTCGCCTTCCTTTGCAAAAACCTTTGGCACTTAAACTCACCTCCCTTTTTTGACATATCATACAAAAAATTAAACATGCCCCTTTGTTGTCAAGCTGTAAAAACGCTGTTTATATATTAATTTCTAAAATGTTAGACATACTTTTTATACCTCAAATAAAATAAGGACAAAATCTGCCATAAATCCTACATTTCTGTAGAAAAACAAAAAAAAGCTTGAAGAAAAAAATGCTATTCTAGTTATTGGCTCAATAAATAAAAATCTAATCTGGAGGAAATAGATGTTTGCTGGTCTTAGAAAAAATGCTAAATTCGTAATCTATATCATTGCTGGAGTATTTATTCTGTCTATGGCAATAGGTGGGGTGTCCAGTATGTTTTTCCCAAAACAACATTTGGGAGTTATTGCCGGGGAAGCTGTTGAGTATGATCAATTTAAAGAGTTGATGACTAGAAGTTATGCTGCTTATCAACAACAAAATCCTGATGCTGAGATTGATGACAAAGTTATGAAGCAGTTAAGTAATGAAGCCTGGAATAATCTTTATAATAAAGCTATAAAAAAGAGACGCATCAAAGTTACTGATGCTGATATCTATGAAAAACTTAAAAATCCCAGTGATGAGATTAAAGCTGCTGAACAGTTTATGACAGATGGTGAGTTTGATTATTCAAAATATCAAACTGCTTTATTGGAAAACGAACGATTCGCTGATTATCTAGAAGCTCAGGCTAGAGGTAATCTTCCTTATGAAAAACTTTTTGATGATGTGAAATCTGAAGTAGTTCTTACAGAAGAAGACGTACGTGCTGATTATGAGAAGACAAATGATAAAGCTGATGCAAAAATTATTTTCTTCAATTCTCGTAAAATTGACGATACAGACGTTACTGTTACAGAGGAAGAGATCGAAAAATATTATAATGATAATAAAGAAGATTATAAAAAAGATCCTTCTGCACAATTTGATTATGTGAAAATCGTGCTGAAGGCAAGTGATGCAGATGCGAACCTGGTTAAAACACGTATTGACTCTGTATATAATGTAGTAGTAGGTGGTATGGATTTTGCCGAAGCTGCAAAACAGTATTCCGAAGGTCCATCAGCACCAAAGGGTGGGGATCTTGGATATTTTACAAAAGACAGAATGGTTACACCCTTTGCTAACAAGGCATTTGAAATGAATGTAGGTGATATATCCGAGCCAGTTTTAACCCAGTTTGGATGGCATATCATTAAGGTTTATGATATCAGAACAAATGATCAGGGTAATAAAGAGGTGAAAGCCAGTCATATTCTTCTGGAAACCAAACCTTCTGAAGAGACAAAACAGAATCTTTCTTTCTTAGCTATGGATCTTTATGAGAAAGCAAGTAGTTCAAATCTTGTAAAAGCAGCGGAAGAGTTGGCTTATGAAGCTTCTGAAACATCAGATTTTTATGAAAATTCAACCTATATCAGTGGAATTGGACGCAATGAAGATCTTGTAAAATTTGCATTTGATAACAAAAAAGGTGCTATAACAGATCCGATTAAATTGGATAATGGCGATTATGTTATTTGTCAGATTAAGGATAAAAAAGGTGTACATTACCAGGAACTTGATGCTGTAAGTAAACGTATCGAATCGACTTTGAAAAACGAGAAGAAAACAGAACTTGCACAGCAGAAAGCAGAGGAATTCTATAAAAACGTTCCTTCAGAAGAATATCTTGCTAAAGCCGAAGAGTACAAGGCTGAGATAATTGAAGCTAAAGACATCTGGGCAGAAGGCTCTATTACTACTCTTGGAAAAGATGAAGATATTAACAATGCAATCCTTGCTGTTGATGAAAATCATTTCTCAGAGGTTATCAAATCTTCTAAAGGTGGAGTGATTGCATTTGTTACAAAACGTACTGCTCCTGATATGGAAAACTTTGATAAAAATAAAGAGACTATTATCGCTGAAGCTCAAGAAAAAGCAGAGAATGAACACCTTAATGAATGGTGGAAAGTGTTAAGAGAGACTGCAGAGATTGAAGATCATCGTGCAGATTACGATCTGTAAATATTAATATAGTTTAATCTTAAAACCCGGACAGATTATTTTGTCCGGGTTTTTTTTGTAGGAATTAGTAGGAATTAGTAGGAATACGATTGAAAAATTAATAAATACCCGTCTTCGTTCTGCTACGACGCGGTGAAATGAATAATAAAAAGCATGAAAGCAGAAAGCAGAAATCATGAAAGCTTGAATAGGTTGTCATCCTGCCTGCCAAGGCGTATCGGGCAGTTGCCCGAGAAGACTGGAGTAAATCTCGGTCTTTTGAGATTGTATCGAAGGATGAGAAAAAACAATCATCATTCTGCCTGCCAAGGTGTATCCGGCGATAGTCGGAGGAGACTGGAGTGGTTCTATTTCAATTATTCGATGGATTATCGAATGTATGAAATAGAAATGTATCGAAGGATGAACTTTCCGCCAAAAATCCTTGAGAAGACTGACAACTGTCAACCGTTAATTCAATGATTTTTTCATTCTCCAAAAAGAAGGCGACGATGATTATCGTCGC
>CAYYLA010000090.1:0-9947 GCA_964441785.1 uncultured Candidatus Cloacimonadota bacterium
CAAGGTATTTTCAGGTAAAAAGATTGCTGTGTTATACCTTCAGGGTGGTATAACTGAGGTGAGAGGTCAATATAATAATCCCGTCATTAATTTTGAGAAGGTTGCAGACAGCATAGATAAAATCGAGAAAGATGATAATATCCAAGCAGTGGTAATCAGAGTTAACAGCCCGGGTGGAAGTGCATTAGAGAGTGAGATCATATACAATAGAATCAAAAAACTGCAGCAATCAAAAGCGATAATAATATCAATGAGTAATGTGGCTGCTTCGGGTGGGTACTATATCTCAATGTCATCAGATTATATCATGGCAGATCCTTTTACAATAACTGGATCTATAGGTGTTGTGGCTATGTTCCCTAATTTTAGTAAAGCTGCAGATAAATATGGGATAAATAGTGATGATGCCAGTATTGGAAAGTATAATGATTTTTTAAATCCATTTGTTGCACCCAATGAAGATTTCAGCACATCAATAAAGCAATCGATTAATGAAACCTATATTGAATTTAAACAGCGGGTTGCCACAGGCAGAGACTTATCACTTAAAGAAGTGGAGAAGCATGCTCAAGGTCAGGTTTGGAGCACGTCTCAAGCAATAGCAAGAAATCTTGTTGATGGAGAGGGTGATCTTTCTGCAGCAATAGAGAAAGCTGCTGAACTTTCTAATACAAGTTCATACAATGTTGTTTATTATCCTCAGCAAAAAGATCTTCTATCTGAAATTCTCAAAGAACAATTTGATATTGAAACAAATATCGCAGGCAGATTAATGAAAAAGGCAGATAAATTTGAGTTAATGAGAATTCAAGATGATCTAAATAGAATATCAGCTGATCCAATTCAGACGATTTTTCCCTATATTGGAGATGAATTTAATAATATACATTAATGATTTAGAATAAGTTAGGATATTGCAGACTGTTTAAAAAGTCATAAAGTACTTGACTTTAAAAGCAGATAAAAAATTTTGCAATAATAAATAAAAAATTGGAGGAATGATGAAATATACAAGATTTATCATGGCTATGGTAATCCTTATAATGTCAGTTAGTTTATTTTCAGAAGAATATCAGGATTTAACTGCAGTAGGTAAAAAGAATTTACGTTCAGCAAACATGCACTTAGGTGGTGGACGTTTTGAGAAAGCCCTTCCATTATATCTTGAAGTAGTAAATGAAAACGGAAATCATATTGAAGCTCTGGAGAATTTATCAGGAATCTACTATGATAAAAAAGGTGATTATTATGGTGCCAGTGAATATATTGATAAAGCATCAGCAGCTATTGACCTTGAACTTGAAGCTTTTGAAAAAATGATCGAAGAAAAACCCCAAAAAGAGAAAAAAATCAGAAAAAAAATGGAACCATTAGTAGAGAAAAAAGAACATCTTGCTCTATTAAAGAAAGGATGTTGGGTTAATCTTTTCAAATCAGCTAAAGGTAAATTTGATTTTGCCAATAAATTCTATACAATGAATCCCGAGACATTGGATCTTACTGATGCTACTACTGTAGAGAGTATTAATGAGATGCTTATGAGAATCGGACCAGACACAATAACAGATGAAAATCAGATGACAATAGAAGAGATAACAGCGAAATTTGACGTTATCATGGACGAATCGATCTCTGATTATGAAAAATTGTATACCTATGCTCCAGACAGCACCAACACAATAAAAATGCTTGCCTATGCTTATAATGTTAAGGGTAACGAAGATAAAGAGATCGAGTACTTTATCAAAGCTGCTGAAGCTGATACCTCAGATGAACTTGTAAGACAGAAACTTGGTAATATATTCTTTAGTAAAGATGATAACGAAAATGCAGTTATCTGGTTTGAAGAAGCTAAGATAGTAAATCCTGAGAATATCGATAACTATAATAATCTTGGAATAGTATATTCAGCCATGGATAATAAGGAAAAAGCACTAGAAAACTATGAAGAAGTAGTTAAGCTGAATCCTGACGATCTTAATACAATCATCAATGTCAGTAATATCTCAAATGGATTGGGTGATGTAAATAAATCTATAGATTATCTGAAGAAAGCAATTGAACTTGATCCAGAAAATGTTGATTTCTTACAATTCCTCTCTTATCGATTGTTTAATGAAAAACGATATGCAGAGACAATAACTTATGCAGAAAAATGGTATAATATAGACAATACCTCAAAAGAAGCAGCATCACTTGTTTATCAATCTGCAAAAGAGACAGGTGACGAAGAAATCAAAACAAAATTTGAAAAGATTTTAACACAGTAATTGTAAATACGTGCGAAAGTGGCGGAATTGGTAGACGCGCTGGACTTAGAATCCAGTGGGAGCAATCTTGTAGGGGTTCGAGTCCCCTCTTTCGCACCATTTATTTTAGGGAGAAGAAGTGAAGACAGAAGTAAAAGAGATTAGCCAGTGTATCAGGGAATTGCAGGTAACAGTTGAAGCTGCTGAAACAAATTCTGCATATTATTCCGTATTAAACAAAATCAAAAAAATGGTTGCAATTCCTGGTTTTAGAAAGGGTAAAGCACCAAATTCAATGATAGAACAACATTATCATGAATATATAAAAGATGAATTCTTAAATCAACAAGTAGGTGAATATTATAAACAGGCTTTAGATGAACTTAAATTATCGCCAGTGAATCAAGGTGAAGCGACAGATGTCAAATGGGAAAAAGGCAGTGACCTTGTAGCAACATATAGATTTGAAGTATTCCCAGAAATAGAACTTAAAAAATATACAGATCTTGAAATACCTTTTGAAGAAATGACATTTGATGATGCCATGATTGAAAAAACCATTGCAGATTATAGAGAGCGCATGGCTGATGAAGTAGATGCTGAAGATGTTCCTGCTGAAGGTGATCTGATTAATGCTACCATCTCTTTCATTGATGACGATGGTAATCTCACAAAAAGTTTTGATAGAAGCTTTACATTCAAAGATAATCAATATTCAAAACAATTTAACAACACTATTGGTAAATTAAAAGCTGGTGAAGAGACAAAGACAAAACTCTTCACTCAAAAGCAAAAAGCCGATGATGATGAGATTGATGAAGGTGTTAAAATGAATATCTTCAATGTTAAAATTAACTCGATAAAACATAAAGTATTACCTGAAGTAAACGACGAGTTTGCAAAAGATCTGGATTATGATTCAGTTGAAGATATGAACGCTAAGATAAAAGCAGATATAGACAAGAATATTGAGACACAGAATGAAAATAGAAAACGTGAATCAATTCTTGCTCAATTAGTTGAGAATAACAATTTTGAAGTACCTCAGAGCATGACTAAACAGTATGCTGAATCAATGGCAAAACCTGCAGCAGAAGCTTATAAAATTGATATTGAACAGGTTCTTCCAATGTATATGCAGATGGCCGAATTTAATCTTAAATCACACTATTTGATGGAAGAAATTAAGAAAAATATCGAAATCAATATTAGTGATGAAGAGAAAGAAGAATTAATCAAAACCAATGCGGAAAATCTAAAGCTTGATGTTGAAAAATACAAAAAACTCTACAAGAAGCAGATAGATTCAGAAGATTTCACCTATTCACTTGAAGAGAAAAAGGTTTTAGAGCATATTGAAAAGAACTCAAAATTTGTTCCATATCCAACCCCAGCAGAAGAGTCTGAAGAAGTAGAAGCAGATAAAGAAGAAGATAAAGCTTAATTAATAAACGTAAATCACAATGATGCGACGAATGCTGCATCATTGTGATTTTTAAATATTATTTATGAAAAACTATAAGGAGTAACAAATGCCATACGTACCAATTGTAGTTGAACAGGAAGGAAGAACAGAAAGAGCTTATGATATTTACTCCCGACTACTTAAAGACAGAATTATTTTTCTAGGTTCACCAATAGACGATAATATAGCAAATGTGATAATAGCTCAGATGCTTCATCTGGAAGCAGAAGATCCAGAAAAAGATATCTACATGTATATTAACAGCCCTGGTGGTTCTGTATCTGCCGGGTTAGCAATATACGATACAATCCAATATATACGGCCAGATGTCAGCACCATCTGCATCGGACAGGCATCAAGTATGGGAGCATTCCTTCTTGCTGCTGGAGCAGCTACAAAACGTTTTGCACTACCTAATAGCAGAATCATGATTCATCAACCTTTGGGTGGAGCCAGAGGGCAGGCAACTGATATTGAAATCCAAACAAAAGAGATTCTTTATACAAAAAAACGTTTAAATGAGATCCTGCATAAACATACAGGTCAACCGATGAAAAAGTTGGTAACCGACTCAGATAGAAATTTCTTTATGAGTGCAGAAGAAGCTCAGAAATATGGAATTATAGATGAAGTTATTGTTACCAGGAAACAGGAGAAAGCTTAATGAGCGATAGAGAAATGCGCCATTGCTCCTTTTGTGGTCGTTCTGAAGATCAAACAAATTATCTGATAAAAGGGATCAGTGGAAATATTTGTGATGAATGCATCGCCATGTGCTCAACTATCATGGAAAGTGATCATCAAAAAGAAGAGATGGATAACTTTGTTCTTCCAACCCCAAGAGAAATTCATCAACTTCTTAATCAATACGTAATAGGACAGGATAAGGCAAAACAGATTATTTCTGTTGCCGTATATAATCATTATAAGAGAATATTCATGCAAAAGCAAAATGATGATGTTGAGATAGAAAAGAGTAATATACTTATGATAGGACCAACCGGTTCGGGAAAAACTCTTATCGCTCAAACTCTGGCGCGTCTGTTGAAGGTTCCCTTTGCAATTGCCGATGCAACAACGTTAACTGAAGCCGGTTACGTTGGTGAAGATGTAGAGAATATTCTTGTTCGTCTTCTTCAAAATGCCAATTATGATGTTGAGAAGGCAGAGAAAGGTATAATCTATATCGATGAATTAGATAAAATTGCCAGAAAATCCGAAACCCCTTCGATAACTAGAGATGTTTCAGGTGAAGGTGTTCAACAAGCCTTATTGAAAATTTTAGAAGGTGCTAAAGTAAATGTACCTCCTAAAGGTGGACGGAAACATCCTCACCAGGATTTTATCGAAATTGATACTCGGAAGATCCTTTTTATTGCAGGTGGAGCTTTTTTTGGTTTAGAAAAAATTATAAAGAAACGTCTAAAGCAAAAAACCATCGGTTTAGTAGTTGAACTAAAAGAGAATAAGTTTGAAGAGAGCAATATATTTGCCCACACAATTCCTGATGATCTTATGAAATTTGGATTAATACCTGAATTAGTTGGTAGATTACCAGTTCATTGTTCACTTCATGAATTAGATGAGGAAGCGTTAATTGAGATATTAACGAAGCCTAAGAATGCTATATGCAAGCAGTATAAAAAATTGTTTGAAATCGAAGGTGTAGAACTTGATTTTAATTATGAAGCATTAAAGGAAATAGCGAAGGTAGCTATCCAACGAAAGATCGGAGCACGTGGATTACGGTCAATTATGGAAGGTTTTATGATTGATATAATGTATGAATTACCCGACATGACCAACGTGAAAGAATGTCTTGTAACAGATATGGTCGTGAGGGGTGATGGTGATCCGGTTTATGCTTATGGAGAAAAGGATTTGGATAAGGATAAATCAGCATAAATTATTGATGAAAAATAAAGGACTTGATGAGATATTTTCATTGAGTCCTTTTTTCTTTTTATGATAGAGAAAATTAATATTTAAATTCCATTGATTAAATGCTTGACGTCAATTTAAGATAAAACATCTTTTCATAAAAATATTTAGAAATGGAGAAGATAATGAATCTAAAACCACAACCCATTGTAAATAAAAAAGTTAATTTGTTTGTTGGCCTGTTTGTATTTGCCATCACATTGCTTGTTTACTATTTAACATTTGCCCGTTCTCTCTCATTCTGGGATGCAGGTGAATATATTACCTGTAGCAGTATTCTTGGTGTTCCTCATCCTCCTGGCAACCCATTCTATATTATATTGGGAAGATTTTTCTCAATTATGGGTATAGGTATTCCCCATGCTCAAATTGTTAATTTCCTTTCCTCAATTTTCTCTGCTTTTGCGGTTATGTTTACATATTTCATAACAGTAAAACTAACCACAATGTGTGTTGATATCAAGGACAACTGGTTAATTTATCTGGCGGGTGCTTTAGCTGCTCTTTATACTGCTTTTTCCTTTACATTTTGGACAAATGCGATTGAGGCTGAGGTTTATTCTGGTCTTGCATTTATTCTAAACCTGGTATACTGGCTTACATTAATCTGGGTTGAGAAATCAGAAGATCTTTCTCATCAAAATATTCTGCTTTTGATTGTATATATTTTCTTCCTTGGATTTGGTATACATCAAACATCTCTACAGATAGCTCCTGCAGTTTTGTTTGTTGTAATCTATCCTATGTTAAGGGAAAATTATAAACAGGCTGGTTTTTGGGGTCGTGGCGTTTTATACTTTGTGATTTTGATATTCATTTATATTATTGGTAATCCTATTGGTAAAGCCATGTTACTCCCCGATTTACCAAAATACCTTATCGTCATCGGATTATCACTTCTTCTTTATATTCATTTGAAAGATAAAATTGAGACCAAGACATGGCTTCTTGGAATTCTGTTTGTAATAATCGGTTTATCAACGCACATATTTCTTTTGACGCGATCAGCACATAGACCCTTTATTAATGAAGGTCATCCTCACAATCTTCAATTGTTTATGGATTATGTTCTAAGAAGGCAATATGGAACAACCAGTATGTTTGTAAGAAGAGCATCAGCCTGGTATCAATTTAAAGAGCAATTCCTAACTTATTTCAGCTGGCAATTCTATAATTTGGAAACACTTCTAACCTGGTTTAAGGATGTTCCTGCCAGATTTATTCATTCACTTGGATTATGGTCGGTTGCGTTACTTGGATTTGGTGGTGCTTTTTATCAAAGGAAAAAAAACAAACACTCCTTTAACTACCAGCTTGCTTTCTTCTTCTGGGGATCTCTGGCAATGGTATTTGTAATGAACCTTTCTGATGCAGAGGTTAGAGATAGAGATTATTTCTTCGTAACTGCATATAATTATTGGACTATCTGGATGGCTATCGGATCTATTGCTCTTATCCAATTTGGGAAAAGACTCAATAAAATTCTCGCACTTATTCTGGCTCTTATTGTTATTGCACTGCCAATCTTTAATCTGGCTTCTCAGTATCATATCCATGATAGAAGTAATGAATATATTGCATTGGGCTATGGTCAGAATATACTGAACAGTGTTGAAGAGAACGCCATCATTTTCACCAATGGCGATAATGACACCTTCCCGGTCTGGTATGCCCAGGCAGTTCATGATCCGGCAGCAAAGGAGCATATCCATCCATCTGATGATGGTGAATTAACTGATATTGATGGTATTGTAAAACAGACTTATGTTAATCCAACTGAACATACTAAGGAAATTATAAAGAAAGCAATGGATTTTAAAAATGGGCAATGTTACGGTATTAGAAAGGATGTTACAATTGCTAATCTGAGTCTGTTAAATACACCCTGGTATATCAAACAGTTAAGAGATCATGAAGGTGTAGAGTTTAATATCCCGGAAAAACATATTGATCAATGTCAGGAAAACCCATCGTCTTTCCTCTATCCTCGTCAAATACCCAAGGATATAAAGATACGGATAAAAGGTACTCATCCTGATGATATTTTTGATATTGAGTATAAAAAGGGAAAGATCTTTTATGTTAAGGATTTAGCTGT
The DNA here is from genome assembly GCA_964441785.1 of uncultured Candidatus Cloacimonadota bacterium. GTDB lineage: Bacteria > Cloacimonadota > Cloacimonadia > Cloacimonadales > TCS61 > CAYYLA01. Next base: position 7,754 of record CAYYLA010000090.1, read on the forward strand.
AATCCAAATAATCAAAGATAATTATGGTAAACGTCCAATATACTTTGCTGTTACTGTTCCCGATGTTGTAGGATTTGATGATCATCTTAGAAATGAAGGTATGGTTGACCGTCTTGTAAGCAGTAAAGGAAAACATCAGTATAATCTGGAACGTTTGACAACCAATATCGATACTGTTTACACCTACGATGGTATTTTTGATGATACGATTTATAAAGATCCAAATATGTTGCGTTTATTAAATAATTATGGAGCAGCATTTATCCGTACATCACAATTCTTCCATGCTAATTCCGATTATGATAATGCTGTTAAATACATGCTTAAGGGCTTGGAATATATCCATGAGAAGCATCGTTTCTACCCTTCTATCACCAGACTTCATCTTGATGCTGCCAATAATGTAGCCTTAGAGGATCCTGATAAGGCATTTGGATATCTTGATGGTATCATGGATTATGATAGATCCAACAAAAACATAGCTAAAACGGCCTATAGAATTGCTAAGAAATCAAGTGAGTATGATAAGGGAATTGCTTACCTACAGAAGATAAAACCCTATCAGGAAGAAGCAACAATTAATGATTATATCGAACTCTTGGAAAAGGATAAAGCAAAAGAATAGTGAAAACAAAGATTGTAATTAAGGGTGCTCAGGAACATAACTTAAAAAACATAGATGTTTCGATACCCAGAGATAAATTGATTGTTATAACCGGTGTATCCGGTTCAGGTAAATCATCATTGGCTTTTGATACCCTTTATGCGGAAGGACAACGAAGATATGTTGAATCTTTATCTGCATATGCCCGGCAATTTCTTGGTCAAATGGAAAAGCCCAAAATCGATTATATCGAAGGCTTATCACCTGCGATATCCATTGAACAAAAAGCTGCCAGTAAAAATCCCAGATCTACTGTTGGAACTGTTACAGAGATTTACGATTATCTCAGAATTCTTTATGCTCGAGTGGGAACTCAATATTGTTATAACTGTGGTGATTTAGTTAGTTCTCAAACAGTCGATCAATTGGTTCATTATATCCTTCATAATGAACCTGGTACCCGCTTCCAGATTCTTGCCCCAATTGTCCAAAACAGAAAAGGTGAACATAAAGAAGAATTAGAAGAAGCACGAAATGAAGGTTTCGTTCGCGTTAGAATTAATGGAAAAGTACATGATTTATCAGAAGATATCAAATTAGATAAAAAGAGTAAACACACCATCGACATTGTGGTTGACCGGCTTGTTTTAAAAGATGGAATAGAAAGCCGACTTCAGGATTCAGTTGAAACAGCCCTCAGGCTTACCGAAGGATATGTAAAACTGGATTTTGTTGATGAAGATCGTGAGGAGACTCTCTCGGAATCTAATTCATGCCCCCGTTGCAGTATTGGATATCCTGAGTTGACTCCGCAACATTTCTCTTTTAACAGTCCGATTGGAATGTGTCCAGCCTGTAATGGATTAGGAACAACTATGGAGTTTGATCCCGAATTGATCATTCCAGATAAATCGCTATCCATCATGGAAGGTGCTGTTGTTCATTGGGGTGAGCTGAAGAAAAAGAAAAACAGTTGGCAGTTAAAAACATTACGCGCGTTAGCCAAAGAATACATGTTCTCTCTTGATACGCCCTGGAAAGAACTTCCAGAGTATGTAACTGATGTACTTTTACATGGTACAAATGGTAAGAAAATTCAATTACACTGGAAATCTAAGAGTGGTTCCGGCCAGTTTATGACTGCTTACGAAGGTTTGTTAAAAACTATAAAACGAAGAATGAATGAGACCTCGTCGGAATATATGCGTCGATATTACATGCAATACATAAGTAATAAACCCTGTTCTGTATGTAATGGAATGAAGTTAAAACCAGAATCTCTAGCAGTAAAAATTGGAGATAAAAGCATAAATGAGTTAACAGCAATTTCTATATCAGACCTTTTTGATTTCTTTAAAAATTTACATCTAGATGGTAATAAGGCGATTATTTCTCATGAAGTTATTAAGGAGATAACCAATCGTTTATCATTTTTAATGAATGTTGGATTGCATTATCTGACGTTGGATAGAAAAGCTCCGACTTTATCGGGTGGAGAATCTCAACGTATACGATTGGCAAGTCAGATTGGTAGTAGTCTGGTTGGAGTGATGTACATTCTGGATGAACCCAGTATTGGTTTACACCAAC
>CAYYLA010000091.1:0-9911 GCA_964441785.1 uncultured Candidatus Cloacimonadota bacterium
AGATTCTCACAAATATACTCTTCGAATCCTTCCAGCACACCTTCTTCGGAGAGATCACGGGTAAAGGAATCTGTGCTTTCAAGAAATTTCAATTCAGAGTTATTCAATTTACGGTCAACAATACCTTCGATTTTGTTTCGAACCGGATTAAAGAAGATCAATAAACTAATCGTTGCCGGAAATCCTGCTATGAATTGTGATCCAATAAAATTACCGAAAATCTCCTGCAATAGCTCTCCAAGCATATAATCCAACATACCGAAAATAATCACAAACGTAACACCAACCATTGAATATATCAACGTACTACGAATTGCAATATCCATAACCGTTCCGGTTAGCAGCGACCAGGTGAAGGATCCAAGAAACCAAACAATACCCAGCATAGTCGCAATAAAGGGGAAAACAGTAATTAACAATAACATAATCATCATAACTGAGATATTGTTAGAAATAATCTCCTCAATCCCCAGGTTAGGCATTAAACCGCTGACTAATCCAAGCAGAAAAACAGCAAGAAACATGACAAACACTGAGATTAGCGACAGTTCGAGTCCTCTAAAGGAAAGGTATAATCGTTTGATCATAACATTATTATCGTTTAATTTATACTGCTTTTTCAGGATTCTATAGCCTTTTAGAAACCAGAAAATTGTCCATAGAGTACCAATAATTGATGCCGTTTTAAAACCTGCTACCAAAGAGAGAAATATTAAAATCGCAGCAGTTATAATGTAAATTCTCAGAATTTTTCCTTTAAGTTTTGCTTTTAAAACGATGTAATGATAGAAAAAAATACCCCAGAAGGGATAGATAAGTCCAACCCAAAGCCGGGTCCAAGCTTCGGGAAAAATAACATCAGGAATAGGCAGAAACAATAGCACCAACATTGGGATTATTAATCTATTCTCCCATTTATTATTATACAGCAACAGGATAACAGAATTGAAGATAACAAACGCATAAAGAACCAGACTACCAATCAGCTTAAACAGGAAGAGAAGGTTTACAGTATTTACCGTATCAACAACCAGATCAATTGTCTCTTCGGAATCCGGTTTTGATAGTTTCAAAGTAACATTTTCCTTATTATTGATAATATATGGAGTAATATAGTTTATCAATACATCCATTATCGGTTTCATAAATTCAACATCATCGGAATAATTTTCCCCATTGATTTGTATATTTGCAACGGAAAGGTCAATATCGGTTGAATCTATATCGATCAAATCCCAATAGATATATTGATAATAATCCTCTTGAGAGGTTTCGACAATCTTATTGCCTCTAACCTTGAAAGGAATCGTTTTCTGGATAAAATTATCCTTACAATCAAAGATAATATCAATAGCACCTATCACAGAGATAAGGATAATAATAGCAAGACATAGACGATTAATCAGTTTATTATTGATCTGAATATTCATAGGCCTTCAATTTCTCATTTAATATTTGATTTTTCTTTATTTCAATTTCTAATTTTTCTTTAAGATCCAATATCTGGTTGGATTGCTTATCGGTCTGCAAACCATCGTAAACCAGGATAAACTTCAGTGATAGTTTGATGCGTTCTGCCAGCTTTCTCAGCACCTCTTCATCTCGTTTGGAATAAGCAGATCCATCATTTTTCTTACCAAGAGCCAGGAACCATTTTTCATCATCTTCAAAAATTATGGGAATCACACAATTAAAGCTGGAGATATCCTGTTTATCTTCATTCATACGATAACTACGATAGATCTCATTATGATCCAAAATCTCTTTAACATCATCTACAGGGGAATTTTCAACAACATCCGAGCCTCTCACTTCATTAAACTTAAATCGCTTCTGTTCATAATCATAAGAGACCAGTGCAACCTTTTTAATCTGCAACTTACGCATAAGATTCTCACAAATATACTCTTCAAAACCTTCGATTACACCCTCTGCACCAAGATCTTTGGAAAATGTGTCTGCATTGGATAAAAAATCAAGCTCGCTGGAGTTAAGACGTATATCCACAATGGATTCGACCTTATTCCGGATAGGATTAAAAAATATGAGAAGTCCAATAGTAGCTGGTATCCCCGCAATGAATTCTGAACCGATAAAATTACCAAATAGGGATTGTAACAATTCCCCAAGGCTATAGTCGATCAGACCAAAAATCGTAACAAAAAGTACACCCACAATAGAGTAGATAAGTGTGCTTCTGATTTTCACATCCATAGCAGTTCCAGTTAGCAAACTCCAGGTAAAAGAGCCAAAAAACCAGAGTATTCCCAATATAAAAACAAAACCCAGAATCAGCAATATCAATACAAGTATATAGGAGGTTGGATTATTCAACTCTGCCGAAAATCCTGCTTCCGATGAGGTTAAAATTATTCCAACGATCAATCCCAGTAAACCGGAGATAAGTGTTATAAACAACCCGCGAAAAGCATTAAACAATCGCCGAAGTTCCAGGGAACCGGTTTTCCGATATGCGCGATTCAAATTAAGAAAGCCCAATAGCATCATCAGCAGTGTCCATCCAAAAAGAAAAGAGACCATAAAACTGAATTGATGCTTAAAAATAACGGCTACAACTGACAGCAAAACACTAACAATATAAAGGATAAGCATCTTCGGTTTTTTACTGATTTTTGTGCGGATAAAATGATAAAAAAGAGTACCTATCAAAGGAATAACAAGATTATTCAAATCAAAGCTTTTGAACAAAGGTTGGATCTCCTCGGGGAAAGCAAGAAACAGAAAGAAGAAAACAATGAGAATATTCTCACTGACCGTGCTGAAGCGAAGCAGAAGATAACAGTTGAAAAATATCATAGCAACCAGAAACAGGTTAAAAATCAGCGCTAATAGTTCTGTCTTTACGATTCCGGGAATCGTTGCAATCTGAATTGAGCCTGTCTCGTCTGTTGAGTTACTTTGCCAGTAAACAGTGACCTCATTCTTATCCTCAACGTATTTATCCAACGTTGATCTATTTGCCAGGCTTAAAGAACGCCCCATCTTCTCAAATCGGAATAGTGATGTATCCAACGAATCGATATGTGTTATAATTTTGTCAGAGAAAAATTCTTTCAGATCATTAGCTGCTGTAAAATTAACAGTTTCATCTTCAATCTGAAATGGTAACACATTTGTTCTTACTCTATTCACATAAAGCTGATACCAGTTGAACAGATTTAATAGTAATATAATAATCAGTAATGCCCAGCCTACTTTCTTCAGAACCAGGTAATGTTTTTGCTCCATTCTTTCCACCCTCGAGATATCAAAATAGTGCTTGACCAAAAATAATGTCAAACCTTTATATAATGAAAAAATTTCAAAGGAGATGCTAATGAACCGAAAGCATACTCGAGTAATAGAGGTTGGAAATATTAAAATCGGTGGCAATAACCCGATTGTAATACAGTCGATGACGAACACATTAACCGAAGATATAGACGCTACAGTTAAACAGATAAAACAATTAGAAGATGTTGGTTGTGAGATTATCAGGGTTGCAGTACCAACATTAGAAGCAGCCGCAGCGATCAAAGCAATAAAGAAGCAGATTTCTATTCCCATAATTGCAGATATCCATTTTGATCACAAATTAGCATTAGCAAGTATTGAATCCGGTGTTGACGGGTTACGATTAAATCCGGGTAATATTGGAAGTTTCAACAATGTTGTCGCTGTTGTAGAAGCGGCTAAAGAGCGGATGATCCCTATCAGAATAGGTGTAAACAGTGGCTCCATATCAAAAGCAATTCTTCGTAAATATGGTGTATCGGCCGAAGGACTGGTTGAAAGCGCATTAGAGCATGTTGCTATTCTGGAAAAGGCTAACTATAATGAGATGAAGATATCGGTAAAAGCATCATCTGTTAATCTGACGTTGGCAGCTTATCGACTACTTAGTAGCAAGGTTGATTATCCTTTACATATCGGTGTAACAGAAGCCGGCACAGAATTCAGGGGTACAATTAAATCTTCAGTTGGCATCGGTACGCTTTTAGCCGAAGGAATCGGTGATACAATCAGGGTTTCCCTTACCTCTGATTCCATAAAAGAAGTGATTGTCGGTTACGAGATTTTGCGCTCCCTTGATTTGCGAAAAGGGCTCGAACTGATATCCTGTCCAACCTGTGGACGAACCAGAATTAATCTAATCAAGATTGCCAGAGAGGTGGAAGAGAAACTGGTTCCTTATCGGGATCTTGATATAACGGTTGCCGTTATGGGTTGCGTTGTTAACGGACCCGGTGAAGCAAGAGAAGCTGATTTTGGTATTGCAGGTGGTATTGGTGAAGGCCTGCTGTTCAGTAAGGGTGAAATCATCAAAAAAGTACCCGAAGACCAACTTATTCCGGAATTGATAAAAATGATTGAGGATTATGCGGCGAAACATTAAGTTAATTATTCTCATGCTACTCCTTGGTTGTAGCCTGACATCAATTGTTATTAAAGAGATAGAATTTATTGGTCTCGCATCTTTCTCGAAAGCCACAATATCAGCCGAGATTAATTCCAGAGTGGGACAAGAATTTGATCAAAAAATCGCCAATAATGATAGCGAGAGAATTAATGATTTTTATCAAAAAAATAAGATATTCAATGTTGTTGTTGAGCAGCCCGAAATCGCCATAAGTAATGATCAAAAAGTTACATTAAGATTTCATATTGTGGAAAAATCTCCTATTGTATTGAATGAGATTTATTTGTCTGGCAATAATCTGCTTTCATCAAAGTATATCCTTGATAATCTCTACAAACATGATTTCTTACTCTCGGATATTCCCGATATTATGGAGGATATTGGTGATATCTATACGGAAAAAGGATTCATTTTTGTTGATGTAAGCTTTGATAGAATAATCAAAAGAGAGGAGAAAAATCTTGTTGAAATTTCCATCAAAGAAGGAAAAAGAGCAACACTTAACGAATTGATTATCAGAGGTAACAGAGTTACCAAACCGGCAACTGTCAAAAAAATAATTAATCTGAGTCCCAACACCATTTTAACCCCCGATATCATAGCTGGTATCGAGGAACAATTAACAGGTAAACCCTATATAAAATCATCTACTGTTTTACCCATAAATAGTGATCAGTTGCTTATTGATATCGTAGAAGATAGGATGACGTTACTTTCGGGAATTCTCGGTTATAGCAATAACAATGATGATAAACTCAGTGGTTTTGTAAATCTTACATTGTTGAATCTCTTTGGTACCGACAGGAATCTGGAGTTTCAGTGGCAAAACAGCAACAGCGGTAATGAGAAGATTTATTTTTCATATCATGAATCTGGTTTGAATCGATATCCCATAAGCGGGGATTTTCTGATCTCCAGAGAAGAGCAGGATTCCACGTCCATAACGACAACTTTCTCAAATGAAATATATTATCAATATCAGCAAAACAGGTTTGGTGTTTTGTTTGGATGGGAATCGCTCTACCCGGGTTCCCGCAAACCGGAAATTGTATCTAATTCATCGGCAATAAAAGCTGGTTTCATGTGGCAATACACAAGCATAGACAACGAGCTGAATCCAACCAGAGGACAATATCTTTCCACCAGGTTTTATACCCACTGGCGTGAGTTGGATGGTGATAATATCAGGAAACAGGCAATAGAATCTGATCTACAGATTTATCACCCATTATTCTTCCCGACCATCATCAGCGGACGCATCAATATCAAGACCTTCGAGAATAAGGATATTACTGAATATGATTATTTTGAAGCGGGAGGATTGACCAGTATTCGGGGATATAATGATAATCAATTTAAAGGATTTCGGTTAGGTTGGATAAATCTCGAGCTGCGATATCTTTTGAGCAGGGATTCACGTATCTTCATTTTTTGCGATGCAGGATATGTTGAAAGTATGGATCAAATTAGAGGAGATTTGATGAGTTTTGGCCTGGGTTTGAGGGTTATGACCAGACTAGGATTATTGGGTATAGATTACGGACTGGGCAAAGAAGAGGATGGATTTAGAAATCCTCTTGACGGGATAATACATTTTGGAATAGAAACAAAGTTATAGGTTAACGGTTGACGGTTAACAGTTGACCCTCCTTCGTTAAAACTACGGAGAGCAGGCGGTTGACTAAAGGATTGCCACGAAGACATCCGCCTACGTAAGAAAAACTACGGCGGGACAGGCTAGGGCACTAAGATAGGGAGTGGTTGGCAGTTGGGTGTTAGCAGTAATGCAACATTGAAAAATTAGATTGTATTTTGAGGTTAATCTGTGGAGATAGAGAGAATTAATTGGATATAAATATTGGAGGTTTAATGCATAAAACAGGACAGTTAAAAGTAGGCGTATATGTTGATGTATCCAACATAGCGCAGAATGGTGGATTTGGGATGCAATATGATGTATTGCGTGAGTTTGCCTGCCGTAATAATGGTGTGGCAATGCGATTAAATGCTTATGTTGCCTATGATGAAGAGATGGCGAAAAAAAGCCCGGAATATCGTTATAAATCAGAAAGTTTTCATTCGGTTTTACGAGATTTCGGATACAAGGTTATTGTAAAAACCGTGCGCTGGTTTTTTGATGAACAGGGTAATAAATATGGGAAAGCCAATGCTGATCTGGATATGGCAGTTGATGCGCTGATGCAGTCAGAACGTTTGGATTATGTTCTGTTGGTAACTGGTGATGGTGATTTTGTACAGGTAGTAAGGGCGTTGCAGAATAAGGGATGTCGTGTTGAAACATTGGCATTTAAAAACGTATCCCATGTATTACGAAATGAAGCAGATGTATTTACTTCGGGATATCTGGTACCACGACTGCTTGATACAGATCACAGCAATGGCGACAATGATAAACAAATGAAGAGCAGGGGCATCTGCTATGCCTATTATCCAGAAAAAGGATTTGGATTCATGCGCTTTATGAAAGACCTAAGCGGAGGTTTATGGATTACCGATTCAAGAAAAATCGAATCCCCCTATCAAACAGCCTTTGCCCATAACAGCCAATTCCCTGAACATTTCGATTTTTCCAGATTACCAAATCGGGAGATGATTTTTGAGTTCGATCTGAAGCCAGTTAAGGATAAAGGTGTACAGGCAGAAAATATTCACCTGATTTATAATTATTAAACAATGGTAAAAGGACAAGATATCTTCTCCGTTATCGATGTTGGCACAAACAATGTCCTGCTATTGATTGCAAAATCAGATAATAATATATACAAACCTTTAGTTCGTAAGTCTGCAATCTCTGCATTAGGTAAAGGGATGCATAATAAACGACTAACAGATGAAGCAATCCAGCGAGCTAAAAAAATATTAGAGGATTTCATAATAGAATCCAGGAAATGGACAGATCAGATTTATGTATTGGGTACCAGCTGTTCACGCGAAGCAACCAATATCAACGATCTGTCCCAGTGGTTAGAAAAAGAGTTTGGCATAACCTATAATATTATCAGTGGTGATGAAGAAGCTCATTTAAATGGGTTAGCCAATATTGAAGAATTCCCTGATCAGGATCATTTTATTCTCTTCGATATCGGTGGAGGTAGCACAGAATTTACATATATCAAAGACAAGATGATAAAACAAACGATCAGCATTGATCTCGGTATCAGACGATTAATAAACCAATATCAGAGTCATGATGATCAGATCAATGTAATCCGACATCTACTTTTGGAATTGGATGGACAATTCTCAACGAAGGCAAAACTCATCGGAATAGGGGGAACTGTCACCTCTATTGGAGCGATGAAACTGAATCAAAAAGAGTATTCCGGCAAAGCTGTTCATGGTTTAGAAATTGGTAAGAGTTTCCTGATTGATTTGATACAAAAAGTTGATCATCTTCCCCAGGAAACCATTAAAAAGATGCTTCCTTTTGAACCGGGTAGAGCCGATATTCTCATTACAGGATTATTGATAGTAAAAGAAATCCTTGAGTATTTCAACGCATCAGATTTTCTTGTCAGCGATAGAGGAATTCAGTTTGGATACCTAAAAAAACTGGAAAATAAAGGACAGTGATAGAATTAAGGATAGAGATATGGAGAGATTTAAACAGCAACAGAAAGCTCCTCAACCGATAAAAGTTAGAGATAGAATAATTCAGCCAGATGATTTCATGTTCATAGCAGGTCCCTGCACAATAGAGAACTATGAAGATCTGCTAATTATTGTAAAACAACTGAAAAAAATGGGTATCAAGATGTTCAGAGGTGGAGCATATAAAATGCGTACATCACCTTATGATTTTGGTGGACTTGGTGAAGTAGGGCTTCAATATATCAAACAGGTTAGTGATGAAACTGGCCTTATCTCGGTTTCTGAGGTTATAGCGAGTGAAGATGTAGAAATAGTATCACAACATGTTGATATCCTCCAGATCGGTACCAGAAATATGCATAACTATCCTCTTTTAAAAAAATTGGGTTCAGTAGATAATCCCGTTATTTTAAAGCGTGGAATGAGTAGTACAATCGAAGAGTGGTTGTTTGCTGCCGAATATATCCTGGAAGCAGGAAATTCTCAGGTAATCCTCTGTGAAAGAGGCATCCGTACATTCGAGACCTTCACCAGAAATACTCTTGATATCGCTGCAGTTACATCTGTAAAACAGCTGTCAAATCTTCCTGTGATCGTTGATCCCTCCCATAGTTCCGGAAAACGCGAGATGATAAAATCCCTCAGCTGGGCTGCTGTTGCCGCCGGTGCTGATGGCCTGATGATCGAAACACATTTCTCCCCCGAAACTACGGTCTGCGATAGCCGACAGACTATCAATTTTGATGTTCTTGAAGAGATTATGAAACCCTTACCCCAACTGGTTAAATTGTGGGATAAAAAGGTGTGAAGTGTTATCAGTTAACGGTTAACAGTTAACGGTTGACTAAGGGATTGCCACAAAGACACTAAAAGACACAAAGAATAAAGAATAAAGATTTATACGCAATCCAGAGGCTTGTAAACCTTTGGCGTAAAAAAGAATCCTCCTTCGCCAAGGCTATGGAGGATCTTCGAAAAGAAAAAATAAGGCGAGAAGTCCACTACGAGAGAGGGATTCGCATTTATCAACAAATTGGTAATTTGGTCGGGATTTAGAGGCAGATAGTTCTCTATTATTTCAAAACTTCAAATTAAGCAAGTGATTAAATTCCCCTCTTCAGAGGAGGCGTGATAAAATTTAAGTGACCATAAACAATATGTTAATATATATTTAGAGCTTATTGAATGTAAGTAAATGGTATCTCAATAGATTTCTCCACTGCGTCCCAGAAGCGGAACTCCGGTCGAAATGACAGTTCTTTAGTACACCCAGAAGCATACAATTCTTTATTCTTTATTCTTTATTCTTTATGCTTTATTCTTTATGCTTTTACCTTCTCCCTTTTTTCAACGAACAATACCAACAACACGAACAAAGAAAGCTATTAATATTGATTCCTTCAGTCCAATCCAGAGTTATTCTGAGATATGTCAGTTACCTCAATCTTTCATGCTTTCATGCTTTAATTTTTCATTATTTTTTCAAATGTTTCGCTACAAATTCCTACAAATTCCCATAAGTTCCCATAAATTCCTTTAAGCTCCTCAAGGATCACATTTCACTTTCTTGACCTGTGAAATCTGAGGGACGAAGATATTTCATCGGGTTCCCTTCTTGTCCGCCAATCTTCTGGGCGGGTTCACTTCTCACTTCTTGTCCGCCAGTCTTTTGGGCGGGTTCTACATTCTGCGCTTTGTTATCCCCTTCAGGGAAAGATCATATTCAGTACATTGCAATCCTATGGTTTCACAAGTTCAACCATAGGCTAAAGTCAACCCCGTTGGGGTAAAGATTTGGGAGATTATACTATCAAAATTTTATGCTTAACTGGGAACTAATCCCCCTTTAATTGGGGTTGTCCCACAACTAAAATTTTAA
>CAYYLA010000092.1:0-9901 GCA_964441785.1 uncultured Candidatus Cloacimonadota bacterium
CATTTTCAATAATAAAGCTATATGCATTACCCGTTTCCAATAATAGCCTGGATACCTCCAGTAGTTTATGAAGCCTTCTTTCTCCTGTATTTGTAAATTCTGACATTATTAAGGTTTTTTAAACTGTATTCTCAGGTGGGTTGTTTCTGCAAGTGCTAATCTACTAAATCCAGTCTATATACCTTCACCAGCTCATAAGAATTCCCTTGGCTTTTTTTTCAGTAAAGTACATGTTAGAGGATACAAGCTCATCGAAAGCATGGGCTAAACTACTTATACAGATGTTTTAATGAATCCATCAGATTTGAGATTTCGGCAAAAGGTTTATCGTAGTGATTTTGGTAAATGTTACTATGAAACTCATCAATCTCATTGAGAACAGATAATGTCTTTTTCCACTTGTTGGGACTAATACATGCCAAAAACATATTTCTGGTTTCATCCATACGCTTATTTGCCTTTTTTAAAACCACTTCACCTTCCTTTGTCAAAATCAGCACTTTGGCTCTTTTGTCTTGCTCATCAGGGAGTTCATTGAGCAATTTGTTTTTGATTAAGCGCTTAATGGTATCCATACCTGTTGTATACTCAACAAGGTGAATATTTATAAGGTCAGTTTTGCGGGCTTTCTCAAGATTATCCACAGTAAATAGAAAAAGATATTCTAGACGGGAATTTAAAGGCAAATCAATCAGGTATTTTCGAATATAGAACTCTTCAAATCTGGCAATCCGAAGTATGTATTCCTGGAAGCGGGATTTTGGATCAAGTTTATTCAGGAAGTCTTTGGCTTCTGAATGAGGATAAATCTCACGCTTCTTACTTATTCTAGAGTTGACGATACTTTTTTCGTTGATTTGTTCTGCCATCCATTCAGAAAAATCCAACAGATTGTGTTCTTCCTTAGCTTCATCTTCATATGTTTCCCATAAATCAATTAGTTGCTTTATTATGCTGTATTTACTTCCCATAATTATTCGTGTTTTTGATTGTTAAACTTAACAAATATACAACGTATTCGATTAAAATAACAACTATTACGATATATGGCATGCTATTTGCTAATACAAGTGCAATGGATATATCACAACAAAGATATAAAAATCATTTCCTTAATACCGATTATTATGAGAGCAGGTGATAGTATTTACCAGACCTTCTTTGCTAAGATTGAAATGAACTTACAATTCTTGTTTTTGCTGATCAAACAAATATACTGTTCTGATAGTAATCTTTGGAAAGTACTTGGAAAGCACATATCTTTGTATCGTATCAGATATATATAAAATCGGATACGATTATATATTCGCATAGAGTAATTGTATTTAACTAGAAGGATATGGATGCCAGAAAATATGACTTTGATAGATTGTCTACATGGAAAGAAAGATCACTTACCAATAGTGATTATTTCAGCTTATTGAACCATATAAGCGATGATATTGGAAAAGCGGATGTGGCACCCTGCGGACTACACACTCTTTATTTGTTGGCTGCAAATAGTAAAAAAATAGAATCTCACAGGATACCAGCTGACGTGGTTACAATAAACTCAGAATTTATCGTCTCAGCTGATAACTTCCAAAATCGATTGCTTAGAGTTGTATTTCCGGAGAACATTAATGATAAAAACGATATATCAGTTTATAGTGCCATTGGAATGGCTTGTTTGGGTGCAAAGGAGAAAAGCTATGTGTATGTAAGTCAGAGTGCCTCTGTACAAAAACTCCTGATTGAGAAAATCATTTTTCAACCTGAAAGGGAGAAATTATTCTATCTCTAGACAAATATTGGATTTTTGAAAACAGAGTAGATAATCGTTTTTTTTCAACAGAGTGATTATCGATTAGAAATGTACCAATAAAACGAAACAGAAATATGGAAACTGAAATAAGAATTACTGTACTCGACTATATCAGGCTAAACAAATTAGTTGCAAGCTCAAGAAAAATGAAAAATATCGATTTAAAGAACCTTGAAGCATTAGAACGAGAAATATCTAGAGCTGAAAAAGTAGAGTCCATGAGAATTGCACCGGAATTTATTACAATGAATTCTGTTGTTCAGGTAATGGATGAGAAGACAAATAAAACCTGGACAATTAAAATTGTTTATCCCGATGAGGCCGATTTTAAGAAAGGAAATGTATCTATACTGTCACCATTGGGTATTGCATTAATTGGAAATAAGGTTGGCAATACGGTTCAGTTCGATGCTCCAAGTGGAATAGTCACGATAAGTATTCAGCAAATAGACTATCAACCGGAGGCAAGTGGCGAATACCAGGTATGATGGAGTGAGTGTTATTCATTTCTGCAACCTTTAATTAAGATACCATATTATTACATAACTAAAAATATGACAAAATGAGACTACAAAGAAAAATATTAGTACCCGTTGATGTGAATGCAATATCTAAACAACAATTTGATATGGCAATAACACTTGGTCGATCATATAACTCTGAAATTATTGTTATATCTGTCTTACCAGATTATATTTTGAAAGATAATATAAAGATGATTGTTACACAGGCCGTTATTGATTCTTTAAATAAGGTTACAGAGTCTCTTAAAAAGGAGGGGGTATCCACAAGAGAGCCAGTAATCGCATATGGAAAACCAGAAGATAGAATTCTTCATATAGCTGAAAAGGAGAATGTAAACTTTATTTTAATAGGTTCAGGGAATAAAGGGAAAAGTGAACAATTTAAATTGGGGATCACTGCCGGAAAACTTCTCAGATTATCAGATATTCCGGTGTGGGTTGCTGATTCAAATAATAAAGCAGGATTAACGAATATACTATGTCCTGTTGATTTTTCGGACACCTCGAACCGTGCTCTTGAAAACGCAATACTATTGTCCAGGGATTTTAAGGCTAGTCTAAGAATTCTAGCCGTATATGAGCCTTTTACAAACTCCTCTGCAAGATTGAGTCTGGACGAAGAAAAGGAGAATAGATATCGTTTAAAGCAGTTTGAGCAGGATGTGGATCAATTTATTAAGGGTCTCAATTTGGATGAGATAAATTACGAAGTAGATATTCAACAGGGTTTTCCACATGAGATAATATTACGCACAACTAAAGAATTTAGCCATGATTTATTAGTTATGGGAACAAATGGGCGCACAGGATTAAACAGGAATATAATGGGTAGCGTCACTGAGAAAGTAACACGTGAAATACCATGTTCATTTGTTACCACGAAAGGACCTCAGTAGAAAGGGCTGTAATCGATTGGCCACGAAATTGTTTTTTCTCAAGATATTGATTCTATTGATGATATCTTCAATTTACCCTTTAGGGAGTATGATGTTCCGGAGCCAGAGTAAAGGATTATCCAAAGAGGTAGAGGTGCGTAATAGGAAAAATGGGATCTTAACCAAAATGAGATTAAGTGTAAATATATAAATCATAGTATTATTAATTATTAAAAAAATTGAAAATGAATGTAGATAGCATTATGAGCAACCTGGTAAAGAGGCATCCGGGAGAGACAGAGTACCATCAGGCCGTTCGGGAAGTTCTTGAATCCATTGAGGAAGTGTATAACGAGAACCCTCAGTACAAATCAGCCAACATTGTAGAAAGGATTATAGAACCTGACAGGGTTATTATGTTTAAAGTTCCCTGGGCTGACGACGAGGGAGAGGTTCACGTAAACCTTGGTTATAGGGTCCAGTTTAATAATTCAATTGGCCCTTACAAAGGAGGTTTGCGTTTTCACCCCAGTGTGAACCTGAGTATCCTTAAATTTCTGGGATTTGAGCAGATTTTTAAAAATAGTCTTACCTCTCTTCCCCTGGGTGGTGCCAAAGGTGGCTCAGATTTTAATCCCAAAGGAAAATCGAATGCTGAAATTATGCGTTTCTGTCAGGCTTTTATGATGGAACTATGGAATAACATTGGGCCTGATACCGATGTTCCTGCTGGTGATATTGGTGTTGGCGGAAGGGAAGTTGGCTACCTATATGGTATGTACCGTAAACTTGCCAGAGAGAATACCGGAGTCCTGACCGGAAAAGGAATCAACTGGGGTGGGTCGCTTATAAGACCTGAGGCCACTGGTTTTGGCTGTGTTTACTTCGCAAAAGAAATGCTTGCTACAAAAGACGAAAGCTTTAAAGGCAAGAGGGTGGCTATTTCAGGATTCGGAAACGTAGCATGGGGAGCTGCTCAGAAGGTTACTGAACTCGGAGGCAAAGTAGTAACTCTCTCTGGACCCGACGGATATGTGTTTGATGCTGAAGGAATCTCTGGTGAAAAGATAGATTATATGCTGGAACTAAGGGCTTCCAATCAGGATATCGTCGCTCCTTTCGCACAGGAGTTTAAAAGTGCAAAGTTTATTCAGGGTAAGCGTCCCTGGGAAGTAAAGGTGGACATTGCTCTGCCCTGCGCTACCCAAAATGAGCTGGATGAAAAAGATGCCGAACAGCTTATCGCCAACAATTGCATCTGCGTTTGTGAGGGCGCAAATATGCCCTGTACACCCGAAGCGATTGAGAAATTTCAGAATGCAAAAATTATCTATGCGCCTGGCAAAGCAGCAAATGCAGGGGGCGTTGCTACAAGCGGACTGGAAATGGCACAAAACTCAATGAAGATCAACTGGAGTCGCTCTGAAGTAGACGAAAAACTACATAGCATAATGACCAGAATACATGAAAACTGCGTGAAATACGGAACCGGGGAAGATGGGTATGTGGACTATGTAAAAGGATCCAATATTGCTGGCTTCTTGAAAATTGCTGATACCATGGTGGATCAGGGACTTTTGTAGAAGATAGTTCCATAATAGTATTCATTGGATAATTGTTAAACAAACTACTCCCTGGTACAGAAAATGGGGAGTAGTTTTATATACTTATAGTTAATTAAGTTAATTGATTGGGTGATATATATAAAGACAACATGATATGAACAGAAGAAGGGAGACAATAAATCACTCAGATGAGAAGAAATTCACTTATGAAGAAAAATACCAGATTACGTATGATAATTTGGCTGATGTTTATTTTGAAACATCCATTCATGGACAGATAATTGATTTAAGTCCTTCAATAAGGTATGTATTCAAAGGATTGCCTGATAGAGATAATCTGGTTGGACAGTCCGTTCTCGATATCTATTCTGACCCTAATGATAGAAATGCTTTCTTAAGCCAATTGCTGAGAACAGAGACTGTTTCAGATTATGAGATACTATTTAAGAATGGTAATTATCCTTTACTACCGTGTTCTGTTTCGGCAAACCTGTGTTTCGACCCGCAGGGTTACCCTGAAAGAATCACAGGAATAATCCGTGATAATTCTGCCTGGCAGCAATTTGAGAATGAAATTCTTGGTGGAAAGAACAATTTGCGATCTTTGATGGATAATTCAGCGGAGACAATTTTTATACTAAACAAGGATGGCAGGTGTATTTATTTAAACCGGATGGCAAAAGAGATGCTAGGATATTCTTTAGAAGAGATCCAGGGTATGCTCTTCAAGGATATAGTACACGCATCCAGGAAGGATAAATGGTCGCAATATCTCTCAACAATACTAAGCAAAGACATAGAACATATAGAGATTGATATTCATAAGAAAGATGGCATAATAGTTCCGGCTGAGGTCAAGATTGTTCTAATAAAAAACGATACCGGGAAAGAACATATATGGCTATCTGCCAGAGATATATCAAAGCGAAAAAAATCAGAGAATGATTTGGTGGAAAAAGATAAATTACTGATTTCAATAGTTGAGAACATTCCTGATATGATTTTTGTAAAAGATGCTAAAAACCTGAATTACGTTCATTTTAATAAAGCAGGAGAAGATCTTCTTGGATTCAGTAAGGAAGAACTTATTGGCAGGAATGATTACGATTATTTTTCAAAAGAGATGGCAGATATTTTTACGAAAAAAGATAGGGAAACAATAAGATCTGACAGACACTTGCATATCCCTGAGGAAAATATTAATACAAAACTTGGGAGACGTATATTATCAACGAAAAAATTTACCCTAAAAGACAGAAGTGGCAATCCTGCTTTTCTGATTGGTATATCAAGAGATATTACCGAGCGAAAACAAGCTGAAACAAAGCTTATTGAATCTGAAGCTTATTATCGTACACTTGTAAATATTTCTCCTGATGGAATACTGGTTACTGATTTAAATGGGGTCATTAGATTTGGCTCTGAGAAATTAGCACAGATTTTTGAAGTTTCAGGCAACGAGACTCTTGGCGGCAAATCAGCTTTTGATTGGATTGCACCTGAAAGCATGGAAAAAGCAAAAATGGATTTTAATGCTTTGATAGGAGGAATCAAACCTTCTCAATCAATAATATATAAAGCATTGAAATTTGATCGTACCGAGTTCTGGATCGAATTATCTTTTTCACTACTTCACGATGCTTTTGATAAGCCTAATGGAGTAATGATAACATGTCGGGATATCACAAAAAGGAAAAAAAATGAGGAAGAGTTAAATACCGCACTCCAAAGAGCGGAAGAAGCTAATCGTTTAAAATCGGCGTTTCTTGCCAATGTAAATCACGAAATACGTACTCCTATGAATGGGATAATGGGTTTTACTGAACTATTAAATGAACCCGGTCTTGATGTTGATATAAAGCAAGAATACATCTCCCTAATAAAAGAAAGTGGAGATCGCTTGCTAACTACAATCAATGACATTGTTGAGATTTCTCGTATTGAATCAGGTCAGTCACATGTCATTATGTCTGCTGTTGATCTGAACGATCAAATGAAAGAAATCGTTAGAAATTTCTGCATGGAAACAGAGAAACAAGATGTCAGACTGTCAATCACGGATTATTTGCCTGATCAACATACGATCATTAAATCAGATAAGGATAAATTAAGCTCTATAATTAAAAATCTAATTAGAAATGCGATAAAGTTTAACGACAAGGGTAGCATTGAATTAGGCTATGTTCTTAAGCAAAAGGATAAACCTAACGAAATTATGTTCTATATAAAAGATACTGGATTAGGAATACCGAAAGAGAGACTAAAGGCTGTTTTCAACCCTTTTGTAAAAGCCGACATTGAAGATAGAAGTGTTTTTGAGGGCTTGGGTTTAGGATTAGCTATCTGCAAAGCATACATAGAAATTCTGGGTGGAAAAATATGGGTGGAAAGCGAAGTTGGCATTGGGACGCAATTTTATTTTTCTTTGCCATATTGTTCACCAGGGGATTAATAAATTCTGATATGCAGGGGAAAGAAAGATTGGATTCATAGAATGATATGTGCCTAAAGAGGACAACACCTTAAATAAAGAAAGTGAGAAGTATTACACATACAGTTTTTCAATTGAAATAAAGAGATATGGAAAGAAATATAAGAATAACCAAACTTGATTACTTACGCTTAAGTAAGCTGATTGAAATGGCAAGAAAAGAAAGAATTGCGGAATTGAAGAGCCTGAATATTCTTGAGTATGAATTGATAAGAGCAGAAAAAGTAATCTCTGAGAAGATAGACCCGGATCATATTACCATGAATTCTGTTGTTCAAATATATAACCATGATACAGAGAAACATATGACTGTAAAAATTGTCTATCCCCAGGAAGCTGATTATATGAAGAGTTATATATCTGTCCTGTCTCCACTGGGAAGTTCATTAATAGGATATAAGGAAAATGATATACTAAGGTTTGAAGCACCAAAAGGAGATGTGAAGATTACAGTAAAAAAAATTGAATATCAGCCAGAATCAGAAGGAAACTATCATTTATGATAAAAACTTAAATCAGAATAACCCAATGGACAAAAAATTCAGTAGGCTGGATCCCGCTAGGATGATATTACAATAGTTCGTACTAATGATTACATAAAAAGTCCAAAGAAGAACGGTTATCGTAGTTTACATTTGATTGTGAAAGTTCCTGTTTTCCTCTCCAATGGCAAAGAAGATGTTGCAGCAGAGATCCAAATCAGAACCATTGCAATGGATTTTTGGGCCTCACTGGAACATGATATAGCATATAAATTGCCTGAAGATAAGTCTGTGATAATTAAAGATGAGCTGAAGAGTTGTGCCGATGTTATAAATGAAACAGATGAAAGGATGCAAAAACTGCATAATGTCCTGGCCGACCATAGGAAAACTGCCAGGTAATAGTAGATATCAAAAGTTGAAGATAGTTTTCATTTATCTCTTTAATCATTTCTCCAGAGTCAGGACCTAATGCAGTTCTAATCCACGCACATTAGCTTTCTGAGAGTGTATAATACAATATGCGGCGAATTATACTAAATTTACTTAAAAATGAGTTCAAATTCAATAATATCGTTACAGGAAAGAGCAAAAGAGCTTCAATGCTTATATGATATTGAGAAAATATTAAACATTGAATCTCTAAGTCTTGACAAAGTGTTTTCTAAAGTTGTTGTAGCTATTCCCAGGGGCTGGCAATTCCCGGAGCTATGTTATTCTATAATTGAATATGAAAATAAACGCTTCGTATTAAATAACCATGAAAAATCAAAATGGTCTCAATCTTCGGAGATAGTTGTTGACAATAACATAGTTGGTAAAATTATAGTGTGTTATACTGAGATGCCAAAGAGTGGAGAGTGCTTCCTTCCCGAGGAGTATAAGCTATTAAATACTGTAGCAGGACGATTGAGCCAGTATATTTTTTATAATAAACTAACAAGTACAATTGAACTATTATCGAATGAGGTATTAAATTATAAGGAAGACCAGTATCTGAAGCCCTTTAGTGATGAACATTGGAAATGGCGCTATAGAATGGTCCAGAATATAGCTGAGCAAACGGATTTTGACTATTATGGATTGAAAGCGATGTATATAATTGGTAGCACCAAAGAAGCTACGGCTGGCCCCGGAAGTGATATAGACCTGATGGTCCATTTTATTGGAACCGAAGAACAAAAAAAATTATTCTTAGCCTGGATAGACGGGTGGAACCATTCTTTAAGTGAATATAACAGAGAAAAAACAGGATATAGTCTAAAGGATGGAATAATTGATTTACATATTATAACTGATGAAGATATAGCACAAAAGAATAGTTTTGCCATTATGATTGGCAATGCAAATAATCCTGCACGCTTAATTAAGAAAGTTGGATAATATGAAATGCTTTTTTGTTTCGGATCTTCACGGAAGAATTGACAGATATAAAAAACTATTCAAACAGATAAAGGTTGAAGTGCCAGATGTATTATTTATTGGTGGTGATATTCTTCCGGGTTTTAGTGCATTTACGAATAATGAATTTGACGATTTTATAATTGATTATCTGATTCCTGCATTTCAAAGCTTAAAATCGGAGCTAAAAGAAAAATATCCTCTGGTGTATATTATTTTTGGAAATGACGATGCTAAAATAGAAGAGCAAAAGATTATCATCGGACAAAAGTACTGCCTGTGGCAATATATACATAATATAAAAGTTGCACTGAATGATTATGTGATTTATGGGTATTCAAATATTCCACCCACCCCTTTTCTACTAAAAGACTGGGAACGTTATGACGTATCGAGATTTGTGGATCCGGGGTGTGTTCATCCCACCGAAGGCAAGAGAACAATTGAAGAAAAATCTGATATAGAGTATTCTACAATTTACGGTGACTTGCAGGCTCTTGCCGGGAATGATAATCTTGAAAAGGCGGTGTTTTTATTTCACTCACCACCATATAAAACAAAACTTGACAGAGCTGCCCTTGATGGGCAATCTGTTGATTACGTTCCTCTTGATGTTCATGTAGGAAGCATAGCTATTCAACGTTTTATCCATGAAAAACAACCACTGTTAACCCTTCATGGCCATATTCATGAATCTTCCAGAATAACGGGAAGCTGGGCAGATAAATCAGACAAAACCTTTATGTTTTCTGCAGCCTA
>CAYYLA010000093.1:0-1118 GCA_964441785.1 uncultured Candidatus Cloacimonadota bacterium
AGGTACAGAAAATCTTACTACAGAAAAAATGGTAGATGAGATTGCTAAATGTATTGATAATGCCCAAAAAATGAATGCCAGAATTTCTGGTTTCTCAGAGAAGTATTTAACCAATAGTTTCATGACTACAGCTAATGGCTTCGAAGGTTTTGATTATGATTGCCAGTACTCTCATTCAATGACTATGAAAAAAAGTGCTGTTGAAACCAAGGTTTCAAAATCGGTTAAGGATTTTGCACATTTTTCCATGGATCAAGAGATTGCCAATCTCAATGACCAATTCAATTCTCTTAAAGATCCGATACATCTGGATAAAGGGAAAATGCCAGTAATTCTGCGACCCAATGCGGTATTAACCTGGTTGTATTATCTTATCTGGACTTTCGATCGTCGCAATGCTGATGAAGGTATGTCACCCTTTACAGAGAAAAGGGGTGAACAATGTTTTGGAAAGGATTTTACCTTCAGATCAACATTGGATAATCGCGATATTTCTTATTCACGATTTAATCATGAAGGGATTCCAAATTCTAACATTGATTGGATCAGGAATGGGGTGTTACAGAATATGACAACAAGCCGATATTATGCTCAACAAAAGGATCTTAAGGCGATGTCACCTTACAATATTATCGTCGATGGTGGGGATGCAACAGAGCAGCAGATGATGGAAAAAGTTGGACGTGGTGTTATCATAAATCGCTTCTGGTATATTCGACCCATTGATAGAAAAACTGGCGAGTGGACTGGTCTTACGCGTGATGGCGTGCTCTATTTCGAGGATGGTAAAATCAAGAATTCTGTTTTCAATTTCCGTTGGAACGAGATTTTGCATGAAGCAACAAAGCGCATATTGGCTCTAGGTAAATCAATTCAATTAGAATCCAATGCAAAAGCTCCATCAATGTTGATAGATGATTTTAATTTCGTCGATGTAACCACATTCTAATCAGTTAAAAAAAATAGCAGCTCACTGCTTTAATAGAAAGCAGCCCACTGCTTCGGTTCTGCAGCGGGCTGCTTCTTATTTTTACAGGGTCAAAACCTGTAATGCCTTCTTCTCTTGATTATCAACTACTCCTTCTTTGAACAGTTCGTACTTCAAGAAGAAACGCATC
>CAYYLA010000093.1:1128-9856 GCA_964441785.1 uncultured Candidatus Cloacimonadota bacterium
CGAACAGCGGCGTCGACAGCGACTGGGGTCGGTACCCGCGCTGCGCGATGACGGGGTCGATGTAAATGTCTGCTTTCTTGATTAACAACTACTCTTTCTTTTTTATAATGTGATCCATAATCTGAATAGTTTCCTTTTTCAGATTATTCCAATCCAGAGGTTTGATCTTCTGAATTGTCCCGGGCTCAACCATCATCTGTTGCGGAGCCATCTCTATCACATTACCTTTTTCAACCTGCTTCAGATCCAGTTGATAATTTATCTTTCTAATCTCACTTTTCACTTCCATTGCATCTTTTGCCGCTGATAATTTCATGCGAACGGGTGCATCTTTTTCAATATCAAGTTTGGATACTTTGAAGTAACGTTTTGCTTCTTTGTTGGGTAATTTTACTCCTATTTCAAGAGAAACCTGCTCCAATTTTCTCCGCGATGATAATTCTACTTCCTGATTGCTAGTACCGATTTTTTTAATGGCTAATTTGTCGCTGCCACCGCGAACAGATCCAACCTTTAGCTTAATCTCATCACCGCCTTGCAGAAAAGTACACTCATAGGGCTGTGATTTTGCCTCGATTTCGATAGTATAATCCTTGCCATTAGGATCTTTAACAAAGTACAATTCAGATGCTTGATCATCCCCATGGAAGAAAGGCCAACGGATAATGTTATTGGTTTTCCTGGCTGGATCTTTTTCAATCTCCATCGAACCACCACTATAACTGTAGAACTGTTTTCCTTCTTCATCTTTGATCTGTGATGCAGATCCTCCCCCGGCAAAAATCAATGTTCCCAACTTGTCGGTTAAATATCCGGCAGAGAGTGGATGAGTTGTCTTATATTTTGCATCGGAAATATTGGTTGCAATGAATGTCCAGGGACCTAAACTACTACCTTCCCAGCCATAATTTGTACCATCATAATCAGCAGGATATTTCCATTCATGATTAGCACCTGATTTATCGATCTCTAGATAGTTGGTTCTAGTGGGGGTATCATAAAATTCTGCTTCAACATTGTAAGGTTTATTTGGATCGTAGATGTAGATTCTATAGGTTGAACCGGTATCTTCGCAGGCATAGGGAACAACGGTATGAGCTTCTTTTTCCGGACCCAATTCCTCTATTGCCTGAAAACTTGAAGGCATGAAGGATAGCAGTGGATAGTCATAACTACCAATGGATGGCTCGATTTGATTATAGGCATAAAGTGGATCACTCCAATCATGGTTATTAAAGAGACCAATCAACTTATCTATCATTGGAAGAGATAGTTGCCTCAGGTGCATTATGCTGATGGATTGACGGACAATGTCCAAATCAGGACCGGTATAGTGGTTGGACGCATCCTTTACGACAGAGCCTTCATATTCAAATACAGGGCTACAAACTCCAAGATGGCCACCTTCTCGATAGCAAATCAAGCTGAGAAGAGACATCCCAAAACAACTGGCATGTCCTCCATAATTACTGATAACCAGATCGAAGAATAATTCATCATCTACAGAAGCCTCGGATTTTTCCTCAGCAATACCAAGAAACGCCATACTGTAAAGATCCCAGAGTTCATCCTCATCCGTTGTCATCAGATAATTATAAAAACTCCAGCCATCAGGTTCAGGCTGATATTGGGCAGTTAGACTTATTACATAGCAGACCATAATTAAAAGAAATATTAGCTTTTTCATCTAAACCTCCCTTAATCCAATTTTCCGCTGACAGCGGTTGAGATATTGGATGTACGTCCCTTGGGATCCAATGCTTGAACCGTGTACCAGTAGGTTTGTGTTCTGTTTAAAGATTTATCTATAAAAACATTTCCTTGGACAATCGGGCTTATCTGTCGATAGATTCCATCTGATTTGTTGCTTCGGAAGACCATGAATCCTGTATGTTTGCTTGCCTTATAGGGAGGATTCCACTCAATCTGCAATCCTGAAGTGTCAGATGCTGCAGAGACGCTGGTTATCATAGGTTGAGGTGGGCCATCCAATTTAAAGGTAAAGGTGCTGTATGGTACGGATTCATCCAACTCACTTTCATTACCATTTTGATCTACCGAGGTAATCTTGTACCAGTAGATTTCTTTGGGTAACAGATCTTTATCTGTCCAATTGCCGGCATTCATACCTTCATGTGCAACCAAGGGAATTTCATCACACCCGGGTGGGGTTGCAGGTTTGAATGGCTCTGTCAGATAGACGGGTGTTGTTGGAGGTTCTTCCACTGTTACACCTCCAACCCAGGAATAACCGCTGTCTTCATTGGGTGAACGATAGATATGGAACGCACCCAAATCCTGGCTCGGTGCCGCTATCCATTCCAAATAGATAGCATTATCTCTGGCCTGAAGAGCAGAGACAACGGGAGGAGGTGGCGGGGTTTCATCACGCAATCGCTGGCAGACAATTTCCGCTTTTTCTGCATTGGATGGATACGGCCAGTCACCACTTAGATTCTGGCTGGCATCACGTGCTTTTATCCAATAAGCATAACAGAGAGGTGATTCTGCCGGGATGGTATAATCATCAAAGTAAGCCTGACCATAACTGTTTGCCTGCTCTTCTGCTTCCCAGTGAGAAATCTCACCGATAAGGGCAAAGTCTCCACCGTTAAGTCCAAGTTTTTCCTGTTCTCTTGGATCGGGCCATTCTCCCAGATGACAAAGAGCACGATAAATTTCATAGGTCATCATATCGGGTTCACTGTTGGGTGTCCACATGGTTCTGATATATTCTGAATGTCCTTCTGCTTTTACATTAATAACCATTCCCGGAGGATAAACATCATCGGTATGACCGGAAGCAGCGGAGGATAGGACTCCAATATTCCCATTGGCATCCTGGCATTGAATACGATAATAGAATTCTTTTTCGCCATAATAGGATATAATAACTGGATCAGAATCAACTACTGTAATATCTCCAAACAACGGGTGAGGGATGAGTGAACTATTTATTCTTGTTGGGTTCATATCATTTTGATCATCAGATCTATAGATGTTGTATCCTGCGATACCATCCATTTCCATTCTTCCTCGAATATCTTTTGTAACCTTACTCCAGGATATAACCAATGTTGTTCCAGAAGATTCAACACCTAAGTTTCCTGGAAGTCCCGGAGGTGTAGTATCAATTGGGGTTGCAGCTGTGGAAAAGCCACTGAAATTTCCAGGAAGATCCATGATATCAATGGCGACAATCTGATATTGGTAAGCTGTACCATTGGCTGGGCCAGCGATAGGAATACCGTCTACTTCATGGGTTATGGGAACACCATTCTCATCCCAGCGACGATAGTCAATAAAGCCATAAGCAGCTGTAATATAGTCACCTTCAAGATTGTTAGTAATCACTGTCATAACTGGACCTTCATTAACTTTCTGGACT
This sequence comes from uncultured Candidatus Cloacimonadota bacterium, assembly GCA_964441785.1. GTDB lineage: Bacteria > Cloacimonadota > Cloacimonadia > Cloacimonadales > TCS61 > CAYYLA01. The sequence goes on from CAYYLA010000093.1 coordinate 4,517, forward strand.
GTTCCGGCTGGGGAAATGCGACGGTAAACATCATATCCCGTTGCCTTGGAAACATTATCCCAGGTTATCAGGATCTCACTATCACCAGCTTCAACCTGAATATTACTGGGAGCTGGTAATGGCATGTGTACACCTGCTGTTACTCTTATATTGCTTTTGAGAATGGTTTCAGTTTCTCCGGTTAAACCTCTGATTTCATAATGATAATTTGTTCCATTAACTACTGATTCATCCAGGTATCCCTGGCCCAATACAAAGCTCAATCTATATGATGATCTGGCCAATAATTGTAGTTGTTCCCAAATTATCTGATCAGGAGTAATCGTGGTAAGAACGCAGGGATCAAAATCACCCTTGAGAATCAATCTGGGAGGTGTTATCAGCGTTATCCCCTCTCCTTTTTTTCTGGGCCATTGCATATTGCTGAGTATCTCATATTCATCAGATCCTTCAGGGATCAAGATGTTTATCTGATCACAATCTGATATTCTGGTTATCGGTTCGTCATTAACAGGTAATTCAGGATAAACAGGATCTGATAACCCTTTTCTGTAGATGTTGATTCCATCAAAGTCAGTTACTTCTTCCCAGGTTAGCAGAACCCTTGTGGGATAACCGGGTAATTCATCATTACTTAAAGCCATAGCTTCAAAATCATTAGCATAAAGGTTAACTACAGAAACCAGGATAATAACTATCAGGAATGGGATATTTAGAAAATGCTTTTGTTTCTTCATAATTACCTCCTTAGTAGATATCGAAGCCGTCTTCATCCAGTCGGACAGTAACATCCACACTGGCACACATAACCCAGAGTATGCAACCTTCCAACCCAGCACTGCCCTGGAAATAGAAAGGATCACCCAACATTATCTGCAGATTAACCCAGGCTGATGCTGAAACAGCACCCCACAAAATCTCACCATGTAATGAAACACCGATATTCGCAAGAACGTACGGCAAAGGCAGGCCAGTTATATTATCACCATGTCCGGGAAGATTAACAAAAGCTCCTACCCCTGCGTAAATTTCAATACCACCGCCAAAGACACCAAAGTCCATACTGAAACTTACCTGTCCAAAGCCATAAACACCAGAAATGTAATCAGGGAAAGATGACATATTTACAGCATAACGATTGCTGGTGTCCGTAAGCACCCAGACTTCGTCTTTGGGCACATTATTTCCAATGAAGATACCGCCTGATAATCCACCACTGCCAATGTTTTTGCCATATACTTTGATGCCACCACGTCCCTGGATATACTGAGTAATTGGAGAGAGATACCAGTTAAGATGACCATCTGCTTCAAATCCGGAACAGATACTGCCAAAATCAAACTCACCCTGGAAATCGCCAAACACACTTGATTCTTCTCGGTTGGCTATCAACGTAATGGACCCGTTAACCTGGACATTACCACCGAGGGACATATCAAGGAACATCGAGCCAGCTGCCACAAAGGTTACAACCGTAGGTTTGATAGACATCTTGGCTTCTATCATACTTTGTGAACTTCCCAACAAACCAAAAGGTGAATCGGAATACTTCTCTAATGTAAATCCTAATGTTATGCATTCCATCGTGTTACCCTCGATATTCATGCAACCCCAGATTTCTGAAGCACTTCCAATATCAACTGCTTTTAACTGAAAATTTTCTCCTGTACTACCAATCAAACCGATCTCAATATCTTCACTATCTAATTGAATGGAGGCTGTTACAGGATTGTAGAACTGTTCCGGTAGTGCTACGACTCCTTCTCCCAAAAATCCATCCTGATCATTGTCGTCATAAACTAAATCGAACATCATGTCTGATGCACTATTACCCCAGTCCTTATGTACGGTCATTTCACTTTCGGAACAACCTTCCTGCTCTTCAGTCAGTATCCCAATCCGACGTCCGGCATAATAGCCATGATCATCATCACCGGAATAAACCGAGTCCTGGATAGAGAGGTAATTAGATCCAAAGAATTCGAAGTGATTATCTCCGCAAACCTGAAGATATGCTGTGGCAGATGAATCATATTCTGACAGCGCTACATAATGAGGAGTAAACTGGAAGCCATCAAACTTCTGCCCGGCAGAGTTATAATCGAAGAACAACTCTCCGACATTGCCATCTGCCAGCAATTCACCCCACACCAGGTGGAATGGTTCAGCAAAATGTCGTGGCTCTGATATACCAGCTTGAGTGAGAATGATTTGACCAGTTTTCACACTTAATGCACCAGCAGGATCCCCCGGGCTTGATTCGACCAGTTCAAGATCCCAATAGTCCAGTTTCACAGGTCCTTCACTAAGATCTATGTCACCACCGACAATATGAGCTGCAGATGTTAACTCCAGATCCACAAATGGGATTTTGGTATTGCAGGGCAGAGGAAGGTGGATATCTCCATGAAATTCGGAATCATAGAGTGCACTACTGGCAAAGCGAAGAAAGAAACATCGTTCCTTTTGAGTGATACAGGATAATTCTGTATCAAAAGGATTATGCGCTTTGTAGTAGGTGAAAGTTGTATCACCGAGTTCTTCTTTTCTCATGCTGGTGTTAATTCCAATTTCACCACTTAATCCAAGTGTTTCAATATTGAGCCAACAGGATCCAAGGCTGCAATCATATCCATCTACAAAATGGAGTTCTTTAGTGCTTTCGGGTACATCAGGTGTGTAGATTGTGAGCTCTCGAAGTTGCATAATTGTTAGCCCTCCAAGTTGATTTGTCTCAAGTTTGGATGGGATATCGCCCCAGAAATGAATATTATCGAACTCTGTATCACTGCTTGGTACGTAGCGTGTATTAGCTTTGCCATTGAGATAAAACCAGGCATAATCACCTGTTGAAGTGTTGGGAGATGCCTGAAAAAATACCTCTTCTTTTCCACTACGGGATAACTCACCCCAATAAAGATCTTGGGTTATACTGGCTTTTCCGACGATATCCAGATCTTTTTGAATATCCATCAAAGCAAACATGCCACTTATCTGAGTTCCCGGAGTACCTGTACATACAGCAGGTTTAGGAGTAATAAACATACCCGAAGAAATCTCCCCTGATTGAACCTCACTGCTGTCTATTGTAATGTAGGAATCATTAAATTGGATTTCGTAATTATAAGGAACAACTGAATAGAATTTGAAAGGTTTTTCCAGATCAAACTCAGCTTCCAATCCTGTACTGGTGATAGTTGCATCATTAAACAAATAGGATGCTTTTAGATAGCCACTGTTTGAATAGACTGTTCCTGATTCGGCCGGGATTGTATGGCCATTATCCAGAATTACACCTCGCCAGTCGGGTCCAAATCCATAACCTGTTGGTGAGTAATTTTTATTAAAATCAACAATTAAGCCATCTCCTTCAATGTCAATACCGGTTGGATCAATTGTCCAGGGTCCAAAGGTGCTGTCTGCCATCGATTTATAGAACTGGCAATCTTGTGTAATAGATATACTGCCCAGGTTTATTCTGGCAGCATCAAGTGTTTCTTCATCAATAATGGTTTTGTGCAATTTCAGATAAGCATCTGCAACAGCTCCTGATGGTGTAATTGATAACGAATCAATTTCAACCTGAAATCCGTCGATATAGAGGGTTATAGGTGGATTGGGATCCGGATGTTCTGAAGGGTAGATAGCTGTTCCTGCAAGCATAGAGCCATAAGTAACTCGATCACCGGGGGCTATGGTGGCTTCCGAAAAATGAACACGAATGCCAGGGATTGTAGGTTTTAGTTTTAAAGATTCCAAGAGCTCTTTTTTTGCTGCTGAGAGCCCAATTCGATCAACAGTACTTTCTGGCAATGATAGTGAAAGATCTTTTCCAGCTTTGATTTCAGGGTTTATTAATTGAGCTTCCACTATTGATATTTCAAGCTCGGGATTCTCTACTGTTTCTACCACTGTGAATGTTTGTATCTGCATCTCAAGAAGTGGGTAAGATGGTAGGATAAAGAGATTGCCGCAGTTAAATCTGATCTTTGCAGTACCAGAAGCACCTACAGTTGTGTTGGATGCAAGATTATAATCGCCTTTATCACTATATTCTTCAACATAGAGTGTGAATTCACCGAAACTAAGTGTGTCAGGCATTGCGAGATACCAGGGTGGGAAAAGGAATCCTCTTACATCTTTGATACGATTCTCTGCTTCAAGAATGAAATCAGCTACCGATATTTCTGCTTTTCTCTGATTTTTTACCCAAGACTCAAAGTTATCCAGATTATATTTTGAGGATTTGTATCGGGTTTTTCCCAGTTCTCTTTTCTTGCTTTTCATATTGTTTTCAATATCAGGTATTTCCCCTTTTTGATAAGCAACGACAGCTGTCTGGAGGTATGCTTTTTCAGCTTTATCCAACTTTGCTTTTGCTGATTTGAGATTGCCCTTTTCTATCTCTTCAAGGATATTGTAAAACTGGTTATCTGCTTTACGAAATTCTCCTTCTGCCGACTTATGCAATTTCTTCGAAATAATCAGTTCCCGTGATTTCATCAAATTACCTACGGTTAATTTTGCGATTTTCGTACTTTCAATTGCCTTATCCAGAGACTCTTTACATCTGGAGAGGCTGGTTCTCACTTTGCCAGTGAAACCACGTTTTTTGAATACGACACTAGCTTCTTCATAGTAATCCATTGCTCTTTTGTAATTGTTTGGGGACAGGGTTTTCGCATCCAATGAGTTCGCTTCTGTGAGAAGTGAATTTACAGACTCAAAGGAGGGGTCATCAATTAATTTCAGATCCTGTGCGTATAGGCCGAGTGTTTGAAGCATTAGTAGAAGAACAAAAAATACCAAGACATTACTCTTTTTCTTGTGCATAATAAACCTCCATGCTCAAATGAAGTAAGAGATACACCACAATACAACAATACGATGTTAACTTAATGAAAATAAACTATTTAGAGTATATTATCCTTATGGAAAACAATTAATTTTGAGGGTTAATAATTATTTTTGTCAATTAATTTAAAATCTCAAAAGGAATAATATAATGATGAAACTTTAGAAAAGGTGCTCACAAACTGATGTTGAAGATTTTTAACTATTTAATGAATATTTATTCATTAAATGGGTAATAGGAAAATATACAAAAGGTTAACGATTATCTATGCGGAGAATATCAGTCAATCAGGAGTGTAAATGTTTCGTAAGAATATTCCTTTTAGTGCAATTAAACCTGGCAGGCTTTCCATCTAAAGCAATCAGTAAGATGATCATTAACTAAACCTGTGGCCTGTAGATGAGAATATATTATTGTAGATCCAAGAAATTTGAAACCTCTTTTCTTGAGATCTTTGCTTATTTTGTTTGATAATTCAGTTTTAG
>CAYYLA010000094.1:0-1645 GCA_964441785.1 uncultured Candidatus Cloacimonadota bacterium
GGTTTGTAAATAATTATCGGGAGCCTTGAGTTAAGCGCTACAGTCTGCAGATCATCCCTGTAAAGGACTCCCAGATGCTCAATATCAAGACCAAGGTATTCCCTGCATGACTTCCTGAGCTTTCCGGCTATCCCGGCCTGCCTGGGATCTTCAATCATATTCATGATAAGAAGGGGGGAGAAATTTTTTATTTTCTCCATAAACCTCTCATAGCTTTCAGGATCTTCCTTCCTGATAACTTCAATAAATTTCGGGATATATACTTTCTGGATTGCGGAGCTGTCTTCCCTTAGTCTGTCAATGTGTTCCCGCGCGACAGTTTTTCTCCGGAAGGAAGTGTCCATTATCCTGAATATTGAATGCTTTATGAATATATATGCATTAAGAGTAGCTGTAAGCGCCGGCATTGTTACTATTATCCCCTGCCCTGAGGCCAGAAACAGGTCGATTGTGTTATAATTTGTTCCGGCTCCGAGGTCCATGATAAGATAATCGCAGTCCAGTGCAAAAAGGTTTTTTAACAGCTTGATAATAGCTCACTGTACCGTTCCACAAACCTTACTGGTTGAACATGATATCCGCTCTCATTTCGAATCAGGTAAAAGTGTGGCTTTGGCCGGTGAGATGATTACCGGAGCAGTTACCCTGGTCAGAATAGGTGGAAACAATCTCAGAAAAATCTGGATAGCGGAAGGAAAACTGGTCGAGAATCTTTCAAATCCTAATCATTGTAGAACTCAAATCAGGATTAATCTTACATCAAGGTCACAGGTAGATGAGTTGTTGACTAATCCTCTGGGTAATCATTTGATCATGATTTATGGTCATAGTATGGACAAAATAAAACGCTGGTGGGAGATGTACATTGAAGAGTAACATGAAGAAATTATCAGAAAAGATTTTATACAAAGGTAATTGGCTACGCTTAAAAGAGGCAACGTATCAGAATGCAAAGGGAGAGATTGTCAAATGGGAAAGTGTGGAGAGATCCCGTGATAATCTGGCTGTTGTTATTGTAGCCAGGTTATTGCCATCCAATAGGTTTATCCTGATAAAGCAATATCGACACACAATTGATTCCCATGTTATCGGTTTCCCTGCTGGCATTGTAAATCCTGATCTCTGTGAAGAGGCATTGGAAAAAGAGATTATCAAAGAACTACGGGAAGAGACTGGTTATATTGGACGGATTATTGCTTCCAGTCCCATATTAAAATCCAGTAGCGGTGTTATGAATAGTGATTCCATGGTTATATCTATGGAGATTGATGAAGAGGATCCCATAAATGCAGATCCGGTACAGGATCTTGAACCATCGGAGGAGATTTCCGTTATCCCGATTGAACATGAGGATATCCGAGATTTCCTGATAAAAGAGAAAAAAAGTGGCTCTGCCATCGGAGCTGGATTATGGTATCTTTTTGGTTTGGATATCGCCACGGAAGGCAGTATTAGATTTGATTAGTATGTTTATCCCGGGAATATATCCAATTATGCTTTGATAAAATTGACTGGAGAGAAAAATGGAATTTAAAGAGATCATGATGTTTCTCGAAACAAATGGGACTCAACAGAACATAAAGATATATAGCAAACACGGGATTAAACGCACGATGTTTGGTGTAAGTTATGCTAACCTTAACAA
>CAYYLA010000094.1:1745-9836 GCA_964441785.1 uncultured Candidatus Cloacimonadota bacterium
GGCAAAGAACCTGGTTAATCATGCAATGAATATGGCTTTGATTGCTATAGGGCTCCGAAATCCTGATTTGCGTACCCGGGCAACCGAAACGGCTGTAAGGATTGGTAAGGTAGAGGTTGATCATGGTGAAACAAGCTGTAAAACTCCCGAAGCAGTAGCTTATATCAATAGAGCATGGGAACGTAAATTGAAAAAGAAGGGCTAATGAGCGTATTTTCTACAACTCCTAAGATAATTTTCGGCACAGGCAGTACTATTTCTCTATTGGATGAAATTAAAAGTCTTCAGGCAAAACGGGTAACCCTCGTTATCAGCAGAACAATTCTTAAAAATCAAAAAATAATTGAGCTGATTGGTGAGATTAAAAGTTACTGTGAGCTGGAGATAATCTCGGATATTGAACCTGATCCCTCCCTGGAAACAGCCGAAGGACTGGGTAGAAAAGTTAAGGCTTTTAAACCAGATCTTATGGTAGGGATAGGTGGCGGTTCGGTTTTGGATATCACAAAAATCGGATCGGTCATGGCGACAAACCCTGGAAATGTCAGCGATATCCTGGGCGTGGATAATATTACAACAAAGGGAATCCCTATGATTTTGGTGCCAACAACAGCAGGAACTGGATCGGAGGTAACCCCTATTTCTATATTAACAGATCATAAAGAACGGCTGAAGAAGGGAATTGTATCCAATCTTATCTACCCTGATATAGCTGTGTTAGATCCTCAATTGACGGTTTCTCTTCCTCCTCTTCATACCGCAGCTACAGGTATGGATGCTTTGATACATGCAATGGAAGCGTATACCTCTAACAAAGCAAACGAGATTACTGATATGCTTGCAAAAGAAGCTATTAAATTGATTAGTGGCGCTTTAGTAGGGGTGTTCCGTGATGGGGAAAATCTTGAACTGAGAAAGGATATGCTGCGTGGTAGTATGCTGGCTGGAATGGCTTTTGGAAATGCCGGTGTTACCGCCGTTCATGCTTTTGCCTATCCGATTGGGGCCGAATTTGATGTTCCCCATGGTATTGCTAATTCGCTGATGCTTTTGCCTGTTTTCTCCTTTAATTATCACTATAATTCTGAGCGTTTTGATGAAATCGCAACCATTATCTCTGACTCAAAGAATCTATTCTTATGGTCTGTTCTAAAGGATATGATTACAGCATTGAATCTTCCTACATCTCTTTCTGATTATGGTGTTAAGGAAAGCGATGTTGAACATCTGGCAGAATCTGCTTTAAAGGTTACACGATTATTGGCTAATAATTGCAGGGAGTTTACTCTGATTGATGCAATGGATATGTATCAGCAAGTTCTCTAGAAAGTGTGTGAGTTTGATAAACAAAAATCTCTCAGAAAACTGAGAGATTTTTGTTTGTATGATTTCTGAAATTACTAAACTATTTCAATAACATGCAGCGTTTAACAGCTTTTGTGTTTCCATTAACATTTAGCCTGTAAAAGTAGAGGCCAGATCCAACCGGATTGCCCAGATTGTCTAAACCATTCCATATAACTGATTCTTTACCTTCTATACTAGAAAAATCTTTAACTTTCTGTCCTTTGGTGTTATAGATTTCTATGGAAGCATTTTGGGATAAAGTTGTTCCAAAGAAGATTTCTGTTGTTGGATTAAAGGGATTAGGAAAGTTGGAAAGACTGTAGACGTTGTTAATTACATCATCTTCACTAGCGCTGTTTTCTGTTTCGAGAATGGAAAAATCATCTACAAAAATAACATATTGCAAAGGATCACTGTAACAGTGCCAACTGAAAAAGGTGATACCGCTCTCTTCTGGTGTATAGTTTATAGTAACTTGCTCGTATTCCAGATTGGTGATATTATCATTATTCCAGAGTTCTGTAGTCATGGCTGTGTGTATTGGAGTATAGCCGGCGTAAAAAGCCAAACGTTCTACTGTATCTTCAAACTGTGAACATTTGTACCAGAAGCTTAATTCATAGTCGTTGCCGGCAATAAGATTCATTGGCTGTGTATATAACCAGTCATCCTGCGCTTCCATAAAACTGAACATTAAATGTACTGCCTGGTTGCCTGTGTGAGCGTTTTCGGACCATGCTGAGTTTGCAATAGCTGCCCACATGGAGTTATCATCTGCTACATTCTCCTGCTCCATCCCTAATGGAAGATATCCAACCTCTGCTGACTCAAAGCCTTCACTAAAGGAGTCTACTTGATTAAAATCAATTACAGAATTTGACATGGTAGTAAAACTCCAGACAGGACAATCCTCAGCTGCTCCATTTTCGTTCTGTGGTATAATCTGCCAGAAATATTGGGTTGAATATTCCAACGGGATATCAAAGTGATAGATTAATGTATCACCAAGTTCGATACCTGAACCCATATTAGTTGGAGGATTATCGGTGCCGATATTTAAAGAATAACTGGTTGGATTTCCACCGCTTGATGCCCACTGGAAGCTGTTTGTCATAGCATTACCATCAAAATCAATTAGTACGTTGGAGGCATTCTCGGTTGGATAAACCGCGATAGCCGGATTAGGTAACGAAACTGCAGGTTCCCAGGATACATCATCGATGTATAATGAATAACCATAGGTGCTGGTTAATGGATTTACAAAGGCAATATATTTATCTGTGTTTGTCTCGGAAAATTCTACTGTATATTGTTGATAATCCACATCCATGGAAAATGTTTCCAGCAACGTGAAGGTTGAATAATCCCCCGGATTACTCAGTGTACCCAATAACATTGTATCGGTTGCTTCGCCCCAACTGCTCTTAGCATAAAATGTTAAGGTATTATCTGATACTGCCGTAACCTCTGGTGATACCAATACAAGGATATCCTGAGGCTCATCTGTGTTACCAAACATCTTTACAAAATTTGATCCTGAATAAGCATCAAACTCTGATGTGTGAACCCATACATCTGATACGGTTGACTCCGAATCAACTATCTTACTCCAACCTGTTGGCAGATTGGTTGATGCATCAAATGATTGAAAAAATGAATCTACCTCTGCAACTAACGAAAGGCAGAAAAGCATTGCAAAACCCAATAAAAATAACTTCTTCATTGTAAATCTCCCTATTTCAATTAATATTAACACTGTTAATTATTCGAGTTCTGATGTCATGGAAATAAATGTAGAACTTTCCAGGAACACAGGTCGGCTTGATGCTTGCTTTAATCAGTAATAACAACTGATAAGCTTTCGGAATAAGAAATTCAAGCCTTTACTCGAAGCTGTTTAAAGGATAACACTGTTAAGTCACAAATTGTGTCAAGAGGATTGTTGGCTCTTTAGGATATTATTGTCTCTGGGTCTTGATGTCGGGGTGTTAAATTTACAGGGCTTTGCTTTATTTTCTATCACAATGGTCCTAAGACTATACGAATGGTTAAGCTGAAGCGTAGTTGGATTAGAAGAAATGAGTTTATTTCGGTTTTTCGCTATATATTGATTTTATCATAGATGATTTCATTGTTTTCAGGATAAATTATGTAATAGAATTTCTCATAATTTTCGAGTTCGGGGATTTTGTTGGAGTTCTCGATAAGGTTGGTTTTGATTTTTTGAGTAACTCTCTTTTTAGATAATTTTACTTCAAAAAAATAAGCTTTTAAGGAAGATTCATCATACGCGACAACATCAATTTCAACATCGCCTTTTCTATTCCAATAGCTTCCAAGTCTGGTAAATGATATATTTAAAGGATTTTCTTCGATAAAAAGTCTGATAATCATCTTCTCGAATATTCTTCCAGTAAACTGGTTAAGGTTTTCTACGATTTGCTTGGCGGCCGTCTCTTTTTGTCCAATTTCTCGAAGATAACGTTTTGACTCAACTAATCCGAACCAGAAACTAAAGAAATTATCTTTGAGATAGTAACGACCTTTTTTTGTTTTTCTGTGAATTTCAGTTACGGGAATTCGTCGTTCGATTAAATTATAATTGACTTCAAGTCTTCTAATATAAGAACCAACTTCCTTTATTCCTGTAAACTGTTTAATTTCATCTAAAATTCTTCTGCCTTTAGCTATTGCGGAAAGAATTGAATAGTAGCTGGAATATTCTTTACCAAATTCTTCCATTAGAATCTTTTCTCCCTCTTCCCAAATCCAATCTTTTGTTAGAAGGATTTTTCTTAAGCGTTTCAAGAAACTGTCATAAGGGATTTTGGATAAATCTTCCATGTATTTGGGAACTCCATCAAATACTGAAAATAAATAAATTGCATCTATTTGCTTTTTTAATCCCTGGTCAAACAGGAATTCCCTTTGAGATTTGAGGCTCAAATACGATAGTTTTATAATCTCGTTACTTCTTCCAAATAATGGTTCTTTTGCACTCTTAAAGATTTTTTCCATCAAAGAGTAAGATGATCCACTAAAGATTAATGTTAGTTTTGATTCATATTTATATCGATCAAAAATCATCTGAAAAACAGAATATACACTTGGGTCTGTATAATAAAAATTTTGAAATTCATCGAAAATAATCGTAAGTTTTTCATTTTTCCCATATTCGAACAAAAACATCAATAAGTCATCGATTCTTTGTATTGAGCCGAGATATGGAATACTTAATTCCTCTTGTATTTGAGTTGTCCAATCACGTAACTGGGCAACTTCTCGCTTTCTTGTAACAAAGAAATACAAATGCTTTGATTTATTGACTACTTCTTGGACCAAACGAGTTTTACCAATTCTTCTTCTTCCTGAAATTACTATGATTTCTGAACTATTATGGTTTTCTTCGTTTATGTAACCTCTTAAATTGTTTATATGTTCTGCTCTTCCATAGAATTTCATAAGGTAACCTCCATTAAAGTCACCGTCATTACTTTAATTGTTTTGTCAAGGCTTTTGATTTCAGATCTTGCCAGTGGTAGATGGGTCTTGATATCGGGGTGTTAAATTTACAGGGCTTTGCTTTATTTTCTATCACAATGGTCCTAAGACTATACGAATGGTTAAGCTGAAGCGTAGTTGGATTAGAAGAAATGAGTTTATTTCGGTTTTTCGCTATATATTGATTTTATCATAGATGATTTCATTGTTTTCAGGATAAATTATGTAATAGAATTTCTCATAATTTTCGAGTTCGGGGATTTTGTTGGAGTTCTCGATAAGGTTGGTTTTGATTTTTTGAGTAACTCTCTTTTTAGATAATTTTACTTCAAAAAAATAAGCTTTTAAGGAAGATTCATCATACGCGACAACATCAATTTCAACATCGCCTTTTCTATTCCAATAGCTTCCAAGTCTGGTAAATGATATATTTAAAGGATTTTCTTCGATAAAAAGTCTGATAATCATCTTCTCGAATATTCTTCCAGTAAACTGGTTAAGGTTTTCTACGATTTGCTTGGCGGCCGTCTCTTTTTGTCCAATTTCTCGAAGATAACGTTTTGACTCAACTAATCCGAACCAGAAACTAAAGAAATTGTCTTTGAGATACCAGCGTCTTTTTCTTGTTTTTGAGAATCTGTTTTCTGTTACAGGTTGTTTTTTTTCGATTAAATTGTAAATTTCATCCAATCTGTGTAAATATGGTGTAGCATCAGAAATTCCGGCAAATTGTTCTATCTCGCCTAATAATCTTCGTCCTCCGGCAATTGCAGAAAGTATAGAATAGTAGGTAGTATAATCTTTTCCAAATTCATCTTTTAAAATCATTTCCCCTTCGTCCCAGATCCAATCTTTTGTTGTAAGAATTTTCATTAATCTGGTTTTGAAGGATTTTCCCATTACTTCAATTAGGTGTTCCCAATATTTTGGAACTCCATCAAACACAGTGAAAAAATAAATTCTATCCATTATTGAAGTTAAGCCTATATCTATTAGAAATTCTTTTTGAGCATTTATTGGAAGATAAGATATCTGCATAATTTCAGAAGCCCTGCCGAATAATGGTTCCTTATTGCCTTTGAAAATTTTTTCCATCAATGAAAAAGATGACCCACTAAATATCATTAACAAAGTTGAGTTGTATTTTTCAAGATCAAAAAATTTCTGGAAAATGGAGTAAACGTGTTTGTTGAGATGATTGAAATTTTGGAATTCATCGAAAACTACAGTTAAGGGTTGAGATTGAGAATAATTATACAAAAAACTAAGTAAATCATCTATTGAAGTTAATTCACCAAAGAAAACATTTCCTAGTTCTGTTTTGATTAATTTGCTCCATTCTGCTAATAAATGATTTTCTTTTTTCCTGGAAACGTAAAAATATATTCGTTTCATTTCTTTGGTGGCTTCCAGTATCAGGCGTGTTTTACCAATTCTTCTTCGTCCAGAAACTACCAGTATAGCAGAACTATTTTCTTTTACCCATTTTTCATAATTACTAATATTTTCAATCTCTTCTGATCGTGCATAGAATTTCATAACCTAACTCCCATTAACATAACCAACATTATGTTAATATTTTGGCAAGTGATTTTTGATGGTTAGGTGATCTCGACTTAATCAATTTTGCCTAAATTATATCGATTTGAATTTCCTACACCGAATTGGCATTCTAAAGAGGGTGAAGGCTATCAATATTCTTGATTTTATCTCAGCCTTTAGTTTTATTTTGATTTGTATTTTTTACGTTAGATCGGTCCGATTTGGTTGAAGATGATTTCATTGTTTTCAGGATAGATTATGTTTTAGAATTTTTCATAATTTTCGAGTTCGGGGAGTTTGGATAGTTCACCGGGTTGACCCTGTTTTATCTTTGAAAGAGGATTAATATCTATTTGCTTGACAGATAATGAAATGTCCAAAAATTTAATCTTGTCTTCGAGTTATATGATCTAAGGAGTAATTCTAAGAGCGTATAACCGATAGGGTATAGTTGGAAACGATTATGCCTCCCGTGTTTGGAAAGAGGGCAGTAAATCAATTTTTATTACGCAATTTCCAAACTACATAATTTTTTATTAGTTTAGTCAAATCCCAGGCTAAAAACATGCGGGTAGTATTGGTTTATCTGATGCTATCCGTTTTTTTAACTTCTTAAATTGTTGACAACGATTAAATTTCAAAGGTTATTTGCCGTTATAAGAAATTTGGAGGTAGTATGAAGAAGATACTGTTATTAGTTTTTACATTGATTATTGGACTTTCACTCCTGGCTGAACCTTTACATCTTGTTACGCTTGAATATCCCCCTTATCAATATCTGAAAGATGGCAATATTGAAGGAGAAATTCCCATAATCCTCAATAAAACATTTGAGAAAATAGATACTGAGATAACCATTACAATGCACCCCTGGGAGAAATCTCTGGCAATGGTTAAGAATGGTGAAGCGGATGGGATCTTTACAATATTCAAAACACCTGAAAGAGATGTGTTTCTTGATTACAGTGATGTAATACTTGTACTGCAGAAGACAGCATTCTTCAGTTTGAAAGAGAGTAAGATTGATTTTACTGGTGATCTTGCTGAGGTTAAGACATTTAAAATTGGGGTTGTAAATAGTGTGAGTTATGGCGATGTATTCGATAAAGCAGTTTTGGATAACCAACTGCAGACAAAAGTATTTGAGACCACAAAAGCATGTTTTGAAGCGCTCCAGAATGGTGAGATTGATCTGGTGGTAAACAATGTAGATGGGGCCGGAGTTCTAATTAAAGAATTGGATGCTGCAGAATCAATTATCCAGAAAGGGCCGGCTATTGAAAAGATACCCAGTTATCTGGCTTTTTCTAAGAAGAATAAATTGGATAAAGTCAAATCTGAATTTGACGAAATGCTGGAAAAAGTATTGAACAAGTGATATTGAAAAAACGTTAACAAAAAAGGCTTGGATTATCTCCAAGCCTTATTTTTATATCAGGATTATTTCTTTTTCTTTCTACCGTTGCGTGGTCTATTCCGTCGGGTTTCATTATTGCTTTTAGAGCGTCTTCTTGGAGTAGATTTAGTGCTGAAACCACCCTTTTTGTCACCTTTTGCTTCTACGATTAATGGTTTATTATCTCTACCTTTTTTCCTGAAAGCCTGGATGATTTCTTCGGCAAATTCGAAGGGAACATTCGTAAAAGAGAAATTCTCATAAATCTCGATATCACCAATAATTTTGGATGGGATATTGGTTAC
>CAYYLA010000095.1:0-9774 GCA_964441785.1 uncultured Candidatus Cloacimonadota bacterium
CTTCAAGAGCAACGCTCAATTGTTTAACCAGTTTTTTCTGTTCCTGCAATGCTAGTTTCAGGGAAACATGTGTTTTAACTCTGGCAACAAATTCATCGCGGTTAAAGGGTTTCGACACATAATCCTTACCGCCACTTTCGAACCCTTGAACCAGGCTGTCTTTATCTTTAAGTGAAGAGAGAAAGATCACCGGGATATCCATTGTCTCATCCAATAATGCCAATTGCCGGCAAACCTCGTAACCATCCATATCAGGCATCATGATATCAAGTAAAATCAGGTCCGGTTGATTCTCTACGGCCAGTGTTAATGCATCAAATCCATTATTACTGGTGAGTGTTTCATATCCTTCTTTTTGCAGTAATCGTTCTGCTATGGTGATGTTGATAGGCTCATCATCTACAATTAGAACAACAATTTTTTTGGCCATCTGTTACCTCTATTACTTTTATAAAATCTGCTAAGTTCTTTGTCTATTAAATTTTTTGTAAATTTCTGTGATGGTTAAAAATTGTTTTGCAAATAAATATTATCAGGTATTCTATATGCAGGAGGCACTATGATTTATCAAATAATTTACAGAAGTAAACTAAGTGATGAAATGAGTTTTAAGCTGTTAGTTGATATTCTGGAATCCAGTGAGTTTATGAACAGATCTCTTGGGATAACTGGATTTTTACTAGCCACAGATACTCAGTTTCTGCAGGTATTGGAAGGCAGTTTCGAATCAGTAAATCACATATACCACAGAATTGTAAAGGATGAGCGACACAAAGAGGTTCAAATCATCAGTTATAATCTAGTTGCTGATAGAGCATTTCCGGAATGGGGAATGAAAGCGGTATCCATCTCTAATATGCATCAGCCACTACGAGAAATGTTGTATTCCAGATTTGGTACAAACGGCAAATTTGAAATTCCAACAAATCCCAATGAGTGTTACTCAATATTAAGAGAAACATCCAAATTTGTTAAGAATATGAAATTATGATCGAATGAAAGCGAGGTAAATAACAATGCTCTAAAATATTGCTTAGCTGAGTTCCATTTTTTTGTCTGGTTTTTATTTCTTTGTATAAATCCAGAAACTTCAGCTACGTTGATAGAAGCGATATTGGACTCATGACAATGGCATACCGGGATTAGTGATAATCACTCAATATCTGTAAAACAGGCGGAAGCTACAGCGTTTGCACATCCTCCTATTTTGATAGACAATAATGTTAATAGCTTAAATAAATGATTTTTACAAAAAGAGGGATGATGTTATGATAATTAATAAGCTTGAGTGGTTGTCAGGATTGTGGTGTATGAAGAACTCTTCTGAAGAGATTCATGAACATTGGATGAGTCCGGGATATGGTGTTATGCTGGGTATTAACAGGACACATAAGAATGGCAAAACATACTTCGAATATTTAAGAATTGCTGAAATTGATAATACTGTAACATATTATGCGATGCCAATGGGGAAGCAGGAGACCAGGTTTGAGTTAGAAGAGATGGGGGATGAATACGTCCTTTTCAGTAATTATAATCACGATTTTCCCAACAGGATTTCCTATAGATTGATTGAAGACCAGCTTCATGTGACGGTTGAATCAACAGGAGATAAGGCAAGAAGTATTTCATGGGTATGGGGGAAAGGGCATGACCAGATATGAAAAAATTTACAGTGTTGTAAAACAGATTCCTGCGGGGAAAATTGCTACCTATGGGCAGATTGCTAAGTTAGCAGGATTGGGTGGACAGGCCAGGCAGGTTGGATATGCATTGAACTCACTGGCGGAAGAAAATGATGTGCCATGGCATAGAGTAATTAACTCCAGAGGAGAGATCAGTAAACGTGGTAATCCAGTCTGGGAAGATTTTCAACGTTCCTTGCTTGAGTCCGAAGGAATTGTATTTGATTTAAAAAATAGGGTTGATCTGTCTGTTTTTCAGTGGGAGTCTGATGATTACTAAATGACGGGTCTGGCAAATAGCTCAATAACAGTATGATCTGATTTTTTCACATATTCCACAAAAAGAATAACCGAGAAAATGTCATGATTCAAGCGTTGAAAATCGACATTCATTTTTGTTTCAGTACTATTTTGATCAATTTTCTTCAAGAGGTTTTTTACATCTAGTACATTGTGGAAAATATCAGATACTTCTATATCAAATAGCTGCCTAAAAGAGTTAAGGCCTATTTGTTTGATAAACTCGGAGTTAGCATCCTCAAAGGTAAGCCTATCGTTATAGATTATGCGTGCATGCATGATTTCCAGGTGTCTTAAAATATTATTGATTTTGTGTTGATTATTTTCGACAGTTTGTTTTTGAAGATACAATTCGCTCTTATCACTGACAAAAACCAGATAACCGTTATCATCATTAAGGGGGGATTGGATTGTGGTAATTTCTAAGGTTTTTGAATTATTATCTTCTTTCCCTTCTAAAACAATCTCGGTGGAAACATTTACTTCAAAAGGAAAAGAGAAAAATTCGTTTATCAGATCTTCTTTAGGCTGTGCAAAGATATCCAGTGCTATTTCGTTACAATTAAGAATTTTCCCATTGTCTGTTAAAAGCACAATTCCCATAGGTATATTCTGTATTAAAACATCGAGTTTCTGCTTTTCATTTTTTACCAACGCTTCCATCTTTTGCCGGTAGAAGTTAACTTCAATTGCAGTAAATAATTCTGATTCTTTATAGGGCTTAGAGACATAGCTGAATTTATCCTGGAATCGTTCCTGTATCTCACTTTTATTGCGAAGTGCCGTGACAAAAACAATAGGTATATTATAATTTTTATGGATTTTATCTGCGGTTTCTATACCATTGAGTTCATCGGCCAGCATGATATCCATCAGAATTATGTCTGGTTTTAAATCGTCTACTCTTTGGAGAGTTTCCTCACCACTACTAAATATGTCTATTACTTTATATCCGTGATTTTCAAGTGAATCACGGATGTCCTCTGCGATGATCATTTCATCTTCTACAATTAAAACACGTTTCTTTTTAAAATCCATAAAACAAGCCTAGTTAATTTGTCTTTTTCCGGCAAGAATATTTTTTTCAATCAAAATATTGCTAATAATGTTTTCCAATCGATCATTATTAATAGGTTTAATTAGTATTTGGCTAATATTTCGTTCCTTTATGTTTCTAATATTCTCCAGTGATTCATCAGATGTTAATGCAATTACATGAAGATCATTATATAAGCTGGAAGTAAAAATCGATTTAGTAGAGAAGGTATTTACATAATCACAATCCAGTACAAGGATGCTATCCTCACTACGAGGGATCTCCTTTAATGCGGTTATTAGATTGTTGAAATATCTGTAATGTAATACCTTTCTAATTCTAAAAGATAAACCATTTGCGATATCTTTGTCTATATCACTTACAACTAAAAGATCACACATACCTTTTTCCTTATAGCACTCATTTATAATTTCAATATGCAATTTGTCAGCCAGAGTGTAAATTTTTTGAAAAATTCATAAAGTTTAAAAATATCACTAATTGTATGGTTTGATAATTACAATGAATATAATCTATTAGCTCTATTGTTGACTGATTATAAATAACAAGGCTGGTTAAATTTTATCCTAAAGAACAATTAACTAAAACCTATTTCTTCGGGATTTTTGGCTCATTTTAACAATCTTTGTCAATTTGTCACATTCTTCATTGTTTTCGGTGTTTGCTCAAGTAATGGAAATTTCATATTTATCCAATTTTCTATAGAGAGTTTTTAAACCAATACCCAATATCTTGGATGTTTTAACTTTATTGCCATTACAGTGTAGATAAACACGTTTTATATGATCTCTTTCTACTTCTTCAAGAGATGTATTATTACCATATGATGCGGTAGTTTTTGTAGGTTTAAAGTTGCCTTGCCTAATTTCATCAGGCAGGAAACTAATGTCAATAGGACGAAGTCTGGATAAAAGAATGATGCGTTCAACAACGTTTTCCAGTTCCCTGACGTTTCCTGGCCAATTATAGGATTGCAGAGCTTTTATGATCTGATCTGGGAAATCAAGATTATTGATACCCCTTTTTTTGAGGTAGTTTTCCAGTAGAAGTGGGATATCAGAAACTCTTTGACGTAGAGGAGGTACGGTAATCTGGAAGGTAGCTAATCTGAAGAAAAGGTCTTCACGGAAGTTTCCTTTGGTTATCTCTTCTTTTAAATCTCTATTTGTTGAGCAGACAATGCGAATATTGATTGGTGTCATTTCAGTGCTACCAATGCGTCTTATCACTTTTGTTTCTACAGTTCTCAACAATTTAGCCTGAAGATCTATTGGCATCTCTCCAATTTCGTCGAGGAAGAGAGTTCCTTTATTTGCGATTTCAAAAATACCGTATTTCCTTTTTACAGCACCAGAGAAGGAACCCTTTTCGTGTCCAAAAAATTCGCTTTCCAAAAGATCTTTTGGAACAGCAGCACAATTAATGGGAATAAAGGGTTCACTATTTCTATCACTATATTGATGGATAGCATTAGCTACAAGTTCTTTTCCTGATCCACTTTCGCCAGTTATTAATACGGAGACATCGGATTGAGCAACTGTTTTTATATCATTAAATATGTCGTGAATAGCATCACTATCACCAATAATATTGGGAAAATCAGTTCGAAGGATACCTTGTTTAAGTTTTTCATTTTGCTCCGAAAGGTATTTCGTGTTGTAGATTCGTTCTATTGTTTTTCTAATTTCAATAGCTTTAAAAGGTTTGGTAAAATAATCTTCCGCTCCCAGTTTGATCGCCTCGATAGCTCCCTGAATAGAGGAATAACCCGTTATTAGAATGACTGATACATTTGGGTCGATGTCTTTCAGCTTACGTAGCAATTCAATACCATCCATTTTGGGCATCATTATATCAGAAAGCACAATATCATAAGGTGAATGCTTGTACATCTCCAGAGCTGAAAATCCACTATCTGATGTGTCAACTGAATATCCATCCAGCTCAAGTAAATCCTTGAGGCTATCACGCATGTCCTTTTCATCATCTACGATCAAAATATTGAAATTTCTGTGCATTTGTCACTCCTTTGATGCCGGAAGAAGGATTGAAACAGTTGTACCATGTCCGACCTTACTATCGATGATGATATCACCATCCATCTCTTTTACTATTCCATAGCAGATATACATTCCAAGACCTGTTCCTTTTCCTGCTTCTTTTGTTGTGAAAAAAGGATCAAACATCTTTCCTCTGGTTTCCTCGGTCATTCCCTCACCATTGTCAGTAAAGGAGATTTTTACAAAGGGTCCCTTTTTATTAGATTCTATACCAATATTGAGATCTCCTCCCTGGGGCATGGAATCTAGTGCATTCATTATGATGTTAAGAAAAACCTGTTCTAATTTATTCTTATTGAGCTCTAAATTATATTTGGATGATAACGCCATTGTGTTTATGGAGATTCCCTTTTTATTTGCTTCAGTTTTTACAAAAACCAGAACCTCATTAAGAACATCAACAGGATTGATAATCGTATTGGCTGAATCAATGTTTCGAGAAAATCCCAATAATCGTTCAATAATGCCGGACATGCGGTAGATGTTCTTTTTAATTATATCTATTTGATTAACCGCTTTTGAGCATTCTACTTTCTCTATCTCGGCTCGTAAAATCTCAAGTCGTGTAGAGATAACCGCTAATGGCGTATTTATCTCATGAGCAATTCCAGCTGCAATCTGACCGATTGCTTCCATTTTCTGGGTTTGGCGCAATTTCTCTTCCATTCTACGACGTTCAGTGATGTCGATAAAAATAGTGTCATGAATGGTGTCTTTTTCTCTTAGCCAGGATGAGCATTCAAACCATTTGACTGAATCATCTTTCAATCTGATTTTAATCTCGTAATTATCTAATTGTTTCTGTTCTTTCAATGCAACCCGAATGTGTTTAATATCATCCCCTTCGAGGAAAAGATCTTCAAATCGAATACCAGTGAGATCTTCGTCGGAGGAATAGTTAAACATAACTTTTAAACGATGATTGCATTCAAGAATTTTGCCGGAAGGAAAGGTGGATATCATTATCCCGGCATGGGATGTTTCAAACAAGCTTCGATACTTTTTCTCACTTGAAGCTAAACGCTTATTCATCTCATATTTATATAAAGCCAGATCTATGGCTGTATCGAGTTCTCTTATACTGAAGGGTTTTAAAATATAGCCAAATGGATTCGTTGTTTTAGCACGATCCAGCGTGACTTTGTCGGAGTAAGCTGTTAGAAAAATTATGGGGATATTGTGTTGTTTATAGATGATATTTGCCGTCTCAATACCATCCATGGAACCACTGAGATTGATATCCATCAACACCAGATCAAACCGGTGTTTATTTACGACATCAATGGCTTCTTCTCCTGATGTTACAATAACATCACTTATATATCCCAGAGATTTTAGCTTATCACTGATATCCCATGCAATAATTCCTTCATCTTCAACGACTAGAATTTCTCTCTCTATCATAAAATTACCTCTTGTGATGCATAGTAAAATATCGGATTTTAGTCAATTATTTTATCAAATCAAAAATTATGATTATTAATTTAAACCAATATTTTACCTGAATATGGAGGAATAGTAACTGATGCGAATCCACCCGATATTTCTATTGCTTCCCGGGATAAAATATCTGTCAAAGAACGATTATCTGTTTCTACCGGGAGGTTTATTTCTATAGCTTCGTTGTTGTTATTTATTACAATCCACAGTGATTGATTCCAGTCCCAGCGTTGATATGCAATTAAATTTTGATGAGCAATAATGGTTTTAAAATTTTCAGATCTCAATGCATTATATTCTTTTCTGATATTGATTAATTGTTTATAAAAATCTCTCAATTCCATTGCTGATTTACTTTTCTTATATTGCCAGTTGAAGGGTCTTCGGCAATCGGGATCATGTGCACCCACCATACCGATTTCATCTCCATACCAGATATGTGGTACACCTACAAAGGTCATTTGGAAAAGGACGGCAAGTTTTAATCTATTCACATCACCTTGAGCAATTTCCAGGAATCGATGTGTATCGTGACCATCAAGAAGATTCATCATCACCTGATTTGCCTGAGGTGGATTCAGCATCAAACCAGCTTTCAGATATTTATCAAACTCCCTGGCGTTACAGGTTCGCAGGTTGAAAAACTGCATCACCGGATCTTTGAAACCAGCATAGTTCATTACAGCATCAAAGGCGTTTTCTCCTATCCAATCACGTGCATCATGCCAGATTTCGCCAACCAGATAGGCATCGGATTTCAGCGATTTAACTTTATCTCTGAAGAGACGCCAGAACCAGAAGGGAACTTCATTGGGAACATCCAATCTGAATACATCGATATCCATTTTTCCTATCCAATAATCAACAACATCATAAATATAATGTATAACATCCCAGTTAGGATCAGCATCCTCTATCTTGGTAACTCCATTTTCGTAGGGTGATAAACGCGATTTATCAAAATCCAGATCCGGCATATGCCCAAATCCCCACCAACAATTATAGTAATCAGAAGGGTTATAAACTTGATTTTCAGGTAAAGGCCATTGTTTCCATTCATACCAATGGAAGAATTCAGAATCGGGTCCTTTCTGCTTCGCATCAAGAAAGGCGAAAAAAGCATCGCCTGTATGGTTGAATGCTACATCCAATATTAATTTTATCCCTTTGTTATGAGCAATATCCACCAGTGCTCTAAAGGTTTCCTCTGATCCAAAATGAGGATCTGGTTTCATATAATCAGCAGCATCATATTTGTGGTTGGATGGTGATTCGAATACCGGATTAAGGTAAAGAATCGTTACCCCAAGGTCAGTAAGATAATCCATTTTCTCAATGATCCCTGCAAAATCTCCACCATAAAAGGAGTTGGTGTCTGGTTTGCCTGAATTCAAATAGGGGCTTTGGCCCAATCCTGTGTGATCATACCAGTTCTTGACAAAGTGGAAATATTCTTCCCCTTCCTTAAGATAGGACCCGGGTTCAGGTGGTTGGTTTTTTCCCCGGTAATATTCCTCGGAAAAATCTTGATTCAAATTTGGATCACCATTGTAAAATCTATCGACAAAGATTTGATAGAAAATGCCATCTTTAACCCATTGGGGAGTCAGGAATGGGGTGTGCTCGTGTTTATCATATAAAAAGGGAAGTATCTCTTCTTGATAATGAGTTAGATATCCAGGACAGATGAAGGCAGAACGATCACCTTTATCCAATTTGAAGTAGAAGGAGAATTTGGTGGATTCCGAAGTAAATTGATGAACATAATAATCAAAATAGTGATTAGTATCTTGTTTTACCAGCTGATATTCATTATTATTGAGGAAGAGGGTTAGTGAATCACAATTATCCTGGTAGACTTTTATCCGAATCTCAAAATCTTTTTCGCTTTTCTGGTTTAGATAAAAGGAGGCTTTGGTTGAGATTAAACCAAAATCAATGAAGTCTGGATATTTAGAGGAATAAACAGTATCATCCGGGTTAACGGAGATAATGGAGTTAATTCCACCTAGTCCGTCTGCTTCCTGATGAGGATTTGTTTCGTCATGTATCCAATTATCCTGGACAAAGAATTTATAATGGTATGTTCCCACCTTAAGAGGAACGATGATTTCATGCTGTTTTGTAACCCTATTGTAACGCATCAGATCCCTTTGAGGTTGCCATTCATTGAAATTTCCTGTAATGTAGACTTTTTTATCACCTAGATCTGAAGGATATTTGAATTTTATCAGATGAAGAGCGAGAATATCTTCGGCTTTTCCTACATAGAGGATAGAGTTAAAACCACCAAATCCATCTGCTTCAAATTCTGTTGCATCCTGGTCATGCAACCAGAGATCATCAACAATAAATTTGTAACTGTATTTTCCTGCAGGGAGTTCTGTGGTTAACGAATATAGTCCATTATGTTCTATAAGAGGATTACTTTTATATTGGAACTGATTAAAGTCTCCTGATAAATAGACGTTTAATTTACCAGCTATGAGAGGTTGGTAGCTAAAAGTTACCCTATAGAGATTTTTTTTATTATCAATTTTTTTTACTGTAACAGCCAATCTGACCTCCAGAAGTAGCCAACTTTTTATGAATGAAAAAATTAGGCAATAAAAAAAGAGAGTCAATTTGGACAAAAACAACCATAAATATCAATGGTAATCATACTTTATCTTGACAATAAATTCAAAAAAAACCTAAATCAAAAAGTTATAGATAGAACGTTTTCATTGGGAATTTCTTCATGATTAGCAGCGGCCAGGCATTTTTGTAATATAACATGGGATTCGAGAATAACAGGAGAGGGAATGAAAAAGGGGATTGTTGCGGCTCTGATTATCATATTACCATGTTTTGTTTTCACCTTAAATGAAACAATAGACTATGCTGAATCTCAGTTGTTAAAATTCTCTCAATCAGAACTTGATAACCAGGAGAATGATTTTTTTGCCAACAAATCAATTATAGTCTGGGGTAGTAAAAGTGATGATGAAGATGAAATCGAAGTTAACGAATTCATTGCCTCTGAGATAGTCGATTTTCGAATAAAACGCTGGCTTCATAAAACGGAAGCTGTAGAAAAAATAATTCCTGACACCCTTTTAACAATTGAAGATATCCAACAATACAACTTGATTTTAGTTGGATCAGTTGCATCCAATATTTATCTTAATCTTATCCAACCTTATCTCCCTTTCAGTTGGGATGAGGAATCCATTAGAGCTGGGGAAGAGAT
>CAYYLA010000096.1:0-9763 GCA_964441785.1 uncultured Candidatus Cloacimonadota bacterium
AAAAATATTTACATCCATTTCTTTGATTTCTTTGTTTCCAACTTTTGCCAAAACTTTATTATTCATATTATCTCCTTTATTTTGCGTCAAAGAAAACGGAGTAGCTTATATGTCAACCTGTATCTCTATAATAATTTAGTGATATATCAATAGTACGGTATACCTTTGCCTCAGATTGATTATAGGTTAGAAACTCAATGTAAAAAATTTTTGGAATCAAATAAATTTTGACAATTTGCCGGGAATCAAATAAATAATACTTAAATATGAATAAAAGGATAAGTATGGAAAATTCTGTTATTAAACTTAACAATATCCGTAAGAATTTTGATGATAAAGAGGTACTAAAAGGTGTAGATCTGGAGATTCAGGCAGGTCAAATAATTGGTTATATCGGACCCAATGGTGCCGGCAAAACTACCACTATCAAAATTTTATTAGGTATGATTGGTGATTATGAAGGTGAAATTGAGATTTTTGGAGAGACCATTACAGCTGATGATATCGATTATAAATTCAGGATTGGATATGTCCCCGAAGGCGGAGATATCTACGAAAATCTGACAGGTTGGGAATATATTGAATTCATTGGAGAGGTTTACAAAGTAGACATTGCCAAGGTAAAAGAACGGGGCAAATTAATGGCAGAAAGTTTTGGTATGGAGGGAGCTTTCAATGACAGGATTTCCTCTTATTCAAAGGGAATGAAACAAAAATTGCTTATTATAACCTCTCTTATCCATGATCCGGATATTATAATTTTAGATGAACCTTTGAATGGCCTGGATGCCAATAGTGTGATGATTTTTAAGGAAATTCTGTTGAAGTTGGCAGCTATGGGTAAGACAATTTTCTACAGTTCTCATCTCATGGATGTTGTAGAGAAAATCAGTGATAGAATTGTTCTAATCTCAGAAGGAACTGTTTTAGCCGATGGTACTTTTGAAGAATTACAACAGAGAAGCGAAGAAGGATCACTGGAGAAGATTTTCAACCAATTGACCGGGTTTAACGAATCTAAAGAAATTGCAGAATCTATTGTTGATATCCTGGGTAAATAACTATGAAAGAGATCTTCTTTTTAAAAATCCTGGACCTTTTCTCATTTTTCTTCAAAAATGTTGATGGAGACTATCAGAATATTAGATTGATCCTGAAATTAAAATTTAATCTGGATAGACGCAAAACACCATTGATGATGAGAAATATCAAAACAAAACCCGGTAAAGATCGCAATATGTTTATTTATTCAGTTTTTTTCTATCTATTTATGGGATTGCTGATGTTGTCTTTTATCGCGGTTTTATCACATAAATCTATGTTCATGGGAGCAATTACCTTCTTTACTATTCTGATAGTGTTTGTCTCTTATGCAATAATTTTGGAGTTCAGCCTTGATTTCTTTGATGTTTCCGATCATGCAATATTATTGGCAAAACCTTTTACTCATCAGGAGTTAAGTGTTGCTAAATCAATCCACATTTTTATCTACATGCTGTCCATAGCTCTCGCCTTCAGTGTGCCAACTATGGTTTACTGGGGGATAAAAGCTGGCTGGTTGATATCTCTGGTTACATTTATTCAAGTGTTTATTATATTAATGCTGCTTTTCTTTGTGTGTGCGATATTTTACAGTTTTTTATTGAGCAAGTTCTCTGGTGAAAAACTAAAAGATATACTTTCATTTGTTCAAATAATTTCAGTTATAGCTGTCGTTATTGGATATCAAATATTTCTTCAGACATCAATTATCTGGTTGGAGGAAATGGATGTTAATGATCTTCCCAATCTAATATATCTATTACCACCAGTATGGTATGCTCTGCCTCTGCAGATGATAGTAACAAAAATGGCATCATTATCCCATATTTTGATTGCTCTTGGTGGTATTGCCATATCAATTCTTGGATTCAGGTTCTATCTAATCAAAGTATCACCATTTTTCGAACGCAATTTATACAAACTAAAACAGGTTGATACCTCAAGCCCTAAGAAAAAGCACCATTACTCTTTGAAGTTTACACCTTTGATAACGGATTATTTTACGAGGGTATTCTACAAATTCTCAGCACTTATGCTAACCAGAGAAAGAAAGCTGAAACAAGCGATTTATCCAATGCTGGCGATGGGACTAATCTTTCCCTTGATAATGATATATAGAATGAAGGTTGATTCAACGCAGCCACTGTATGAAAGCAAAAGTTACTTTTTCATTTACTATAATTTATTGATGATGATTCCTTTGGGAATATATACAAACTATAGTGAATTTTATAAGGCTGCCTGGATCTACAATTTCTTACCAATCAAAAAACCGGGAGCTTTGATAAAGGGTGCGAAATTAGCAATGTTTTTCAGTTATCAATTTATGATATTATTATTTAGTGGTTTGATTTTTCTTGTTATGTGGCGATTTACGATAATTCCAGATATAATCGTTGTGATGATTAATGGCGTTATTGTTCAGATGCTTTATCAAAATATGACGAAGCATTTTCTACCATTTTCGCAAGAGTTGAAGACTGGTCAAAATACTGCTTTCAAACAGGGGATTTATTTCTTAACTGTTTTTGTAATAGCTCCTCTTTTCGCCGGGATTCATTTCGCAATAGCTTATTTCTTTCCAAATCTAATGTGGTTTTACATAATTATTCTGCTGGGAATTGCATATCTCTTCTATAGAAATCATTTTAATATTGGATGGGAGGACGTTGCTGGCTAAGAAATTTTGTTGAGTTAGTAAAAATTACTTGCTCATTAGTGACGAGCAACGCAATTCTATCAAATTGCGAAGCTCGCGCATTCATTGCAATATGGAAACTCGAAACTGAAAACCCGAGTCGGGTTTCGAGTAATTAGAATAGCGAAGAAATATGTTGGTTTAGAAATAGGAACATTAGAAACAAGGGGAATAATGAAAAAAATAATTCTGATTATAACATTGCTCTGCATCATATTTTTGCTCCGGGCTAAAAGAAATAATCTAAAACCTGTAGAAAATTTCCAACTAAACCGCTATCTGGGGAAATGGTATGAGATTGCCCGGTTTCCACATTTTTTTGAAAAGGATCTTGATAGAGTAACTGCTGAATATAAGCTTTTGGATAACGGTAAGATTGAAGTGATCAATCGTGGATTTAATAAGGAAAAATCTAAATGGAAAGATGCAAAAGGTAAAGCTTGGATAGCAGCTAGAGAAGATGTTGGACATCTGAAGGTTTCGTTTTTCTGGCCTTTTTCATCGGATTATAAAATTGTCTGGTTGGAGAACGATTATTCAACCGCTGTTGTGGTGGGAAATAACTTTAAGTATTTCTGGATTCTATCACGAAATCCAAATATGAATGAGATCAAATATGATATGTTGATTGACAAAGCAGCCGATTGGGGTTTTGATAAAACAAAAATAATTCGAGTTAACCATTAGAGGTAGAATGCAAAAAATAGTTTATTGTTCACTTATTGTTTTGTTGATTTCAATGAATTTTACTATCTGTAGAGCATCTGAATATGATCTTGAAAAAGAAACAAAGGATGCAGTTGTAGATTTGTTTGAGCCAATTATTCTTGCAGATGCAGATATTGGAGAATTGCAGGAAATGGTTGAAATTGGCGGAGGTGGAGAGATAGACTATGTTGATTATTACGAGTTAGGCAGGGATACTGCTGATGAAAATTATCGTAGTATTTTACCATTCGTATTAGGTTTTTTCTCTTTCCCGACACTGCTTTTTCCGCTATCGACAATAGCTGTTTTTTCTGTAGTTGTTTTCTGGAAGGTTAGTGTACCTCAGGAATATATCCAATATATGAGTGATGAAGATGCTATAGAATTTTCACGGGGTTATGCTTCAAGAGCCAGGATGAAAAAAGCCGGTGGTTATGCTATTGGTTTGGCAGCAGGAGCAGTTGCTTTAGTATTTATTTTAAAAGCATTTTTTGAAGAAATTGAACATGCTGGAGATTAAGGAGGAGAAATGGGATGTCCACAAGATCTGATGAAGAATAAGGATAAGAAACTTTCATTAAAAGTCGATGGTAAAGAGATTCCTATAGTACCCTTTGTACATGATGCTTTTAGGGATATGATAATTGCATTTACCGAAAATCTTAAAGGCCATGAAGGTGGTAAAATCGAAATTACCATAGATAAATAGGAGGTAAATAATGCCACATCTGATTAAAAAAGAGGAATGTATCAATTGTGGAGCTTGTGAATCAGTCTGCCCGGTTTCATGTATTTCTGAGGTTGATGATAAACGCTTAATTGATGCTGATGCCTGTATTGATTGTGGGGCTTGTGCAGGTGTTTGCCCTGTAAGCTGTATTCTAAGTCCTGACGAACAATAATATTCTGGGAGGTTGGTTAAACTTAATCAACCTCCCTGAAAATCTTAATTAAAATTCATAACCAATTTTAAGATAGGTCTGTGAATCATCCTCTTGATCACCATTCATGAAAGTGACTTGCAATGGACCCAGAGGAGTCATTGCACCCACTGAAACACCATTACCCGTATATTGCTCGGTGTCATCAAAATTCATCCCAATGTTTGCTGCATTGTAAGAAAACGTAAGATATATCCCACTCCATGGTTCCCATTGTATTGATGTGTCAAAAATCGTAACAGCATTACCACTGATGGTCATAAACTCATGACCATAAAAAGGTAATAATGTATAACGCGTTTTACTTAACCCACCCAGATAAAATCCTGTGTCCAGTGGAATATCATCACCATCTATCTTACCTGCTCGAGCACCAAGCATATAGCTTAAATTATCGATAACAGGTATGCGCCATTTGTACTCGAAATAATATTTTGAAAATGGTTCCAGGAATTCTTCTACATCCTTATCATACTGGAATACATTCTCATAGGATGCCTTCAAATAATGTCCCTTTGTTGCATAATCAGCTTTATTCATTGTATCTATCAAAAGATAAGTACCGTAGGATAGGGAATAATATTCTACCGTATCTGGAAAATAATAATCAGGGATAATTTTTGGCTCAAGTTGACTGAACGCGGTTTTTGTGAATCCACTTAATGTAAATGCATTAGAAAATATGGTTTGAAGTTCCAGGTTTAAAGAATTTGAATCATAGTCATAAACTGCTTCTTTGATACCGTTTTCGTTGCGAATCTCAACATCAAATGTATCATTTTCGAAAGTTAGACCAAATCCAAAACCAGGTTTCCAACCAGTGTGAATGAAATATTTCAATCGACTTCCTTTGTTTTCACTCAGACGAAAGTCCATTGATAATTTAGAACCCTGAACTAATAGATTTCGAAATGTCCCATTTAGGAGGACAGCTGAGTTCATGTCGTTATCATAATGAATCCCGAATTTAAGATAATTTGTTGTTTTTTCTATACATCTTATAAATAGATTAATACCATCATCTGTTGGTTTAAGTTTATAAGTAACGCGCTCGAAATAGCCACTACCATAGACGCGTTCAACTGCTTCAGTGATATCATCAACCGTTATCCAACTTTTTTTGTTGATTCCTAACTTACCAATAACCAGATTTCTGGATACATCGCGTAATCCCTGAATATAGACCTTGTTAACATATAACGTGTCAATTTCTTCGATAGTGGTTTTTTCAACTTTTTTCAACTGTAATTGCTTTTTAAATTCTCTGATTTCCGGTAGCATAACTCGGGCAGCTTCTTCTCCCCGTAAAATGATTGTTTCTACATCATTAAAATCTAAGATGTTGAAATCATCAAGTTCAGGTTTTATCAATAAATCAACCATCTCTGTTTGGTATTCCGTAGATGCTGCTCCCATCAGACTTATCGATTGGTTGAGTATCGCTGCGAGATTGCCAAGTTTCTCCTTTGATTGCAATGGTGCTGCTACATCAACTCCAATAATAAGGTCTGCTCCTAACCCAAAAGCATCTCCAACAGGGAAATTTCTAACCAACCCACCATCTACAAGGAGCTGTCCCTCTAGCTCAACAGGTGTAAATGCAGATGGGATTGACATGCTTGCCCGAATCGCATCGGGTAAATAACCATGATCCAGGATTACAGCTTCTCCCTTCTCTATATCTGTTGCTATGCAGAGAAAAGGTATAGGTAGTTGTGTGAAATCCTCTATATCGTGAACTGATATCATAAGCTTGGATAACAAAGCCTGAATCTGCTGACCCGCTACTAATCCCTGTGGTAAACCTATCGTCCAACCTTCAATAGGGAATGCTCCTGCATAGCGGTTTTCATCCTGTTTCTCTTCCATCGACAGGTTTGATCGGGAAATCTTATCCAAAAGTAAATCATCCCACTGTATGTTCGTAACAAGTTGCTCCAGATCTTCGGTACGATATCCAATTGAATATAGTCCTCCCACAATACTGCCCATACTGGTTCCGGTTATACAGTCAAACTGGATACCTTCTTCTTCAAGGACTTTCAAAACTCCAATATGAGCTAAGCCTTTGGCACCACCGCCACTTAGAACAAGACCAAGTTTGGGATATTCAGATTCTTCATCACAAAATAGCGGTAAGAACATTGTGATAAAAACAACTATAATAACAATCTTATTTAAATATTTCATTCTCACTCTCCATTTAATTTCCATAATGAAATATTAATAATGCAGAGCAAGAGAATTTTTTAATTTATTGTTAATTACTTTTCATATCTGTAATTTCATTTATAATGATTGATACTGCTTTGGTAATCTCTTCCTCTGTTGTAAATTTACCAGTAGAAAACCTGATTGCTCCCATGGCATGGGAAACGGGTACTTGCATTGCCTCCAGAACATGGGATAACTGAACATCAGAGGAATGACATGCTGCTCCCGCAGAGATAGCTAATTGATAGAGGGATAAGATGATCTCATCAGCAGCTAATCCTGTGAAACAAACATTCAGCGTATTTGGAAGGCGAAGTTCAGGATGCCCATTCAGTTTTAGATCAATAATGCCGGTAAGACCCTTTTTGATTCCATCCCACAACAAATCTCTCATCTTTTTTAGATGGGTAGCAGTTTTGTCTAATTCTTTTAATGCGATCTCACAGGCTTTTCCTAAGCCAACGATCTCTAAAACATTTTCTGTACCTGCTCTAAGATCTGACTCATGATTTGCTCCATGAATCAGTTTCTCCAATTGTGTCCCCTGTTTAATGTACAATGCTCCAACACCTTTGGGAGCATAAAGCTTGTGTCCTGCAATTGATAGAAGATCAACCTTAAGATCAGATGCGTTTACTGGTATTTTACCAAGTGACTGAGCAGCATCGGTATGAAATCGGATGCCTCTGGATCGTGCTATTTCACCTATTTCAGAAATCGGCTGTATTGTACCTGTTTCATTGTTTGCGTGCATGATGGATATCAATATTGTCTTATCCGTAATGGCTTCTTCCATATCTTTTAACCTGATTCTACCGTTATTATCTACAGGTAGATAGGTGATTCGGAATCCCTTTTTTTCAAGGAATTTAC
Organism: uncultured Candidatus Cloacimonadota bacterium; assembly: GCA_964441785.1. GTDB lineage: Bacteria > Cloacimonadota > Cloacimonadia > Cloacimonadales > TCS61 > CAYYLA01. Next base: position 7,477 of record CAYYLA010000096.1, read on the forward strand.
AGACCTCTAAAACAGCAGGATGCTCTATCTGTGATGTTATGATATGATTACCTTCATCTTTCAGGACAAAGGCAGTACCTTTAAGTGCATAATTGTTGGATTCCGTTCCTCCACTTGTGAAAATAATCTCTTCAGGATTTACATTGATTAAGCGAGCTACCTGCGCTCTGGCTTTTTCTACCGCTTGGCGCGTTTGAATCCCATATAGATGACCACTGGAAGGATTCCCAAAATATTCTCGTAAATATGGCTGCATTGACTCAACAACTTCCGGTAATAGTGGAGTTGTTGCATTGTAATCTAAATAAATCTGCTTCAATACTATTATACCTCTGATTATTAATATTGATCAAGGTGATAGAATTCAGCATCTTCAACCCATCTGTTAGGTTGTTCTACCATCTCAATTATATTCTCTAAAACATTTTTCTGATGTTTCTCTTCTTCTGCAATCTGTTTAAGAACACTTTGTTTATCCGGGCAGTCCAATTTGTCAATACTATCCATATAGAAGTTTAATTTTTTCTCAACAAGGTTAAGGGCTTTCTTGTATAATTGAAGTTGATCGATATCACATTTAAACAAATCACGTTCTTTCTGTATTGCTGAAAAATGTTTTTTTGCTTCTTCATATGATGTTGATTCAGCCATCGTACCACAATCGTCATTTTTCATTAATTCCAGATTGCTGAAGTGTTTTGCATGATCTTCAGCTAGAAAATTCAAAATATTTCTAATTCCAGTATTTGAAACACATTTTTCAGCTAAGCTACGATAGTATTGTTCGGTTTCTTTTTCCATTTCGAGAGCAGTTTCAAAGAATTCCATTTTAATCCTCCTTAAAAGTTATGCTGATAATATAGTTTTAAATTTTTATAATATCAAATAATTAAAAATAAAAAGTTGATGTAAACAGTAAAAGGATTGCTCTTAACCAGTGTTTATAGTTATTGAAAAATAATTTTTGACATTATGAAATTATTTGTTATGATTTTAATAAAAAAAGCGAGGTGGAAAATGGAACATTTAACCAAAGAGAGTTTTAAAGAAAAAATTTATGATTTTGAAAGTGGCAGTGAGTGGAGTTTTAAGGGTGAATTACCTGTATTAATTGATTTTTATGCTGATTGGTGTGGCCCGTGCAAAATGGTTGCACCTGTATTAGAAGAGTTAGCAGAAGAGTATGAAGGTAAGGTTGATATCTTTAAAGTTAATACTGAGCAACAGCAGGAGTTGGCTGCAGCCTTTGGTATTAGAAGTATTCCTTCATTATTATTTATTCCCAAGGATGGAAAGCCACAAATGGCTATGGGTGCTTTACCTAAAGAGAGCTTTGTTAAAGCATTCGAAGAGGTACTTAGCGTAAAATAGATACCGGATTTTTTAGTAGGGGGCTGTTTATGCAGCCCCCTTTTTTATTATCTTAACAATAATTATAAGTTTGACATTTTTTTGTAATTAATGACCTTTCTACCGTTAGTAATAAAAAATCAGGGGTCCCATGAAAAAATTATTAGTTATATTAATTGTTAGTGCATTCATTTTACCCGGTTGTAAAGTTTTTGATTTTCTGAAGAAAGATAAAACTGAGGAAAAAGTCGAGGTTACGAAAAACTATCAGATCAAAGTTCCCGTAATTACATCCAAAGCTGTAAAAACGGATTTGATAAAATATATCAAAACAAACGGCATTGCCAAAGCATCAGGTAATGCCGTTGTTTATTCTGAGCTTGCTGGTAGTATATCCAAATTGCTGATAGAAGAGAATCAAATAGTAAAAAAAGGTGAATTGATAATTGAAATAGACTGTAGAGATCTTGAACTACAGCTGGAAGAAGCAACATTGACATATAAGAAGGCTCTGGCAGAATACAATGCCTGGAAAAAGCTTGAAAATTCTGGTACAGAAGAGCAACTCAAAATTCAAACAGGTTTATCAGAGGCTGAGATCCAAGTTGAAAAAATCCATTTAAGTATTGATAAGGCAAAAATAAGAGCTCCTTTCGATGGAGTAGTTACGAATATCATCGTAGATCGAGGTGAGCAAGTTTCAGCGGGAACACATTTGTTTACAATAATTAATAATGATGAAATAATCATTAAGGGTCAGGTATTGGAGTCAGAATTGCATCGGGTTAAGCAGGGTGCAAAAGCCAGGATACGATTTGCGGCAATTCCAGAGGATGTAATAGAAGCCCGTAAAAAACTTCATCAAGCATTGCCTCTTTAAGCACTTGCCTACAATTTGCATCTTTTGCAAGCCTATATTCGGTGTAGTTTTTATTTG
>CAYYLA010000097.1:0-3139 GCA_964441785.1 uncultured Candidatus Cloacimonadota bacterium
GAAGAGATTGTGAGACGAAGAGAAAATATTGAAGGCAACAATTGAAATTGTCGCCTTCGATAATTGATAGCTGATTGTAGCCGAAACTACTCACATTTCAAAGCATTTACCGGATTTGCTGTTGCAGCTTTAATCGTTAGATATGATACGGTTAAGGCTGAGATGGTCAATGTCAATAATCCGGCCAGAATAAAATATCCAATATGGATATTGATACGATAGGCAAAGTTTTGAAGCCATCCATTCATAATCCACCAGGCAAAAGGCCAGGCTATAATATTGGCTAATAAGATCCAACGCGTAAACTGCTTCAACAGTATGAAAACAATACTATTCACAGATGCTCCAAGAACCTTTCTAATACCGATCTCACTGGTTTTGCGTTCAGCGGTAAAGGCTGCTAATCCAAACAATCCAAGACAGGCAATAACAATTGCGATTATAGAGAAAATAGAGAAGAAATATCCTGTTTGCAATTGTTTACTATGCAGGTTATTAAAATAAGTATCAAGGAAAAAATAGTCCAAAGGTTGATTGTCAGAGAATCCTTCCCATTCATTGCGTATGAATTTTATTGTCTCTGTAACGTTGTGGGTCTGCAATTTAATCATAACATAATAGTTGTTATAGGTGTCGGGATGGTGTAACATTGCTGGTTCTATCTCTTCATATAGGGCGTTAACATGGAAGTCTTTAAAAACACCAATAATGGTAACAGGTTCTTTTGTTGTTGGATCAATAATGTTTTTTCCTACAGGATCTTGGATATTCCAATATTTTGCAGCCTGTTGATTAATAAGGACCTTTGTTTTGTCGGATACAAGATCCGGCGAGAAGTTCCGTCCACTTACCAATTCAACACCCAGGGTTTCAAGATAATCATAATCTCCGCAAAGTCTACGGAAGTAAAATATATCTTCCGGAGGTGCATCATCAATTTGGAACATGCTACCATCGCTACTGGTTCCAGGAACGCTGTATGTTATACTAGCATTTGTAACATTCGGGTTTGATTTGATAACATCTCTAAATGATTCCAGTTGATCACCTAAAACATGAGCTCGATCTACTATGAGGATTTGTTCGCGATCGAAACCAAGATCTTTGTTTTTGATATATTGCATTTGGTAAAAAGCTATAATTGTGCAGATAACTACAATAATTGAGATAGAAAACTGGAAGAGAACCAGGCTGTTTCTGAACCAGCTTTTCTGTTTTCCTTGAAACAACGATCCTTTTAGAACGCTTAATGGCTTGAATGATGATAGTGATAGAGCTGAATATCCTCCGGAGATAAAACCAACAATAATTGCCAATCCAAACAATATTGGATATGTGAAAAATCCTGCAAAATCAAACACAATCTCTTTTTGGGTAAAGTTATTGAAGTAGGGTAGAATAATTGCAAGCAGAAGATATGCAAAGAAAGTTGAAAGAATAGAGATGATAATTGATTCTAACAGGAATTGTCTGATAAGTTGTTTTCTGCTGGAGCCCAGAACTTTTCTCATTCCAATTTCTTTGGCGCGGATAGCAGATCGGGCAGTGGTAAGGTTCATGAAATTAATGCAGGCGATAAAGAGGATTAAGCATCCAATAAATGAAAAAAGCATAACATTTTTCATACTGCCTAATGGTTCAAAGCTTCCTTCAGTTACAGATGCGTTCAGATACAGATCTTTCAATGGTTTTACTCTCAAACGGTAATGGTTTCCCTGCTCTTCCCACTCCTCAAGAGGGATACCAAGTGCCTGTAAAAAGAGAGGGGCAGCGTATTTTCTAAATATCTTATTCATCTTTCCGACTACAATTTCAGCGGTTGTGTTTTCGCTGATTTTAAGATAGGTTGTTACATTGTTGCTTAACCATTGTTGACTGCTTGCGCGTTGAATAGAAGTCATTGAAGCCAGAAAATCATAGTGCCAGTGGGAATTTGAAGGACAATCCTCAACCACCCCAACGATCTTGTATTCATATCTGTTATCTACTGTAATATACTTACCAATTGGATTTTCATCTCCATAATATTTCTCGGATATCGATTTAGTCAATACGATAGATCGCTTCTCCGTCAGCATTTTTTCTGGATTTCCAATTATTGCCGGGATTGTAAAAACCTTGAAAATGGTTGAATCCGCATAGAAGAATTTATTTTCCAGAAAAACAGTTCCATTCTCTTGGTTGGATATCAATTTATTAGTTGATATAACGACCCTGGCAGCACTTTCTACCTCCGGTACTTCTTCTAATAAGGCAGGTGCTAAAGCTGGTGTAGTTGACGAGCCGTAACCTCCTTCCTCTCCAATTCTTGCATCGGTCCCCACCCGATAAATACGCTCATAGTCGTTATGGTATCTATCATAACTTAACTCATCATTAACCCATAATGCTATGATAAGAAAGCAGAGTATACCAATAGTTAGTCCTGTCAGATTAATAATTGTGAATGCTTTTTGTCTGATCAGGTTTCTCAAAGCTACTGTAAAATAGTTTTTAAACATATCAACCTCCACTTACATTATGCACAGAATGAACCATAAGGTAATATTTAAGCTAATTGTTTTTATAATATATATTTAACTATAATGGTCTGTGGTGTGGGAGCTGAGTTTTATTATAAATATGATTGAGTAATCCGGGGGAAGTTATCATAATTATAAAACAAAAATGGACAGTGGGATTTAAGGAAAAAGGTAAAAGAATAAATCATGAAATCATGAAAGCATGAAAGCATGAAAGCATGAAAGGATGAAAGCATGAAGTTGAGATCTCGATAAACCACTTCAACCAATTCAATAGAGAAGATAAAATTATCCGATATTTTTCAAAGTAACACCGTACTTTAGTGCGGTGATGTGTCAATTAAATGGTGAAGTGCAAATTAAATATGGAGAGGATTAACCTTCGCAGGTGATTAGGAGACCTTGCGAAGGGATAATCCTACGCTTTTAACTAATACATTGATGAAAAAATCAACTCAAAAATTAGACTAATGCCAGTAGCAATACCAACTGCTAATAATGTTAATTTCACATCTGTTTTAAGGAAAAACACAATTGCTAAAGTGTAAACCACGATGTTCGGAATTATTGCGATCAAACATAAAGAAAGGCTTAAGATCGTTGTGAGAATACTAGCC
>CAYYLA010000097.1:3149-9558 GCA_964441785.1 uncultured Candidatus Cloacimonadota bacterium
GAAGGTACTCGTTCACTACCCAAAACATAACTCAAGACAATCCAGATAATAGCGACTCTTACTAAAAAACCAATAAACACTTTAGCCCACCCTCTTTTTTAAATTCACATTAGATTGGAATGATTCTCTTTTGAGGAGATCTCAAGCAGAACAATTACATCTGTTTCGTTTTATATCCTTTCTTTTCAAGGAGTTTCAATAGACCATCATCTCCGATAAGGTGACCGGAACCGACGATAACGAAATAGGTTTGGCGGCTGGTATCTCTGAGGAAGCCATCGAGTTTTTCAACGATTTCTTTATCGCGATCGGGGAACATTTTGTTATAAAGATCCACTATTCCCGGCATTTCTTCTGATGATTCAAGCATCTGTTGTTTGGTATTCTTATACATTGAATCAGCATCACCAGCCAGCCAGGCATCAAGCATAGCTTTTACAAGTTCATTTGATTCATCGAAATCTTCAACTGAGTACTCAAGATATTCTGTTTGCATGTTATCAGAGAATGACGTAAGTAAATCGATTTGGAAGGTAGCTGATTCAAGTTCCATCAAAGGCATCTCTTTAGCTTTTGCTTTTTGGATAAAGTGCATGTCAATACCCATACCTGCTTTCATATCATTAAGTTGCATAGATAAAGCGGCCAGATTAAGGCTGACAAACCATGGCTTATAAAGATTTATCTGTTGCATAGGAACATTGAATTTTGTGAAGATATCAGATACTTTTTGATAGAGTTCGGGAGTAATATTGTCTTTAAGTGATTCTCCTTCGGGATACATGGCACGTTGAAAAATCATAGCTTGCATCTCTTGAGGATCAATTGAAGCCGGATCAGCTTCTATAACCAGGATATCAGAGTTTTCAAAGCTGTCCTCAATGGTTTGATCAAGAGGATATGCACTTTCGGGCATCAAATGGATAGAACCAAGAAGATACATTTTTGACATACCATTTTCAACCGTCCACATGAAATTGTTCTCAGCTACAATATTGTTTGTCAGCATTATCAAAGATACAACAAACAGGGTTATTATTAATGTCTTTCTCATTTTTTCTCCTTTGATTTTTTAGCATCATTATATACAATTATAACGATTGCAATATTAGGGAAATTTAATGTAAAGATATATTTTTTTATGATGTTGATGTGGTTATGGATATCGTTAGAAATATGGTAATACAGGTCTGAAATTTCATATTTATCTTGCCAGAGTTCAATGAGATAATCTATAAAAAATAGGTTAAGGCGGAGGATTTATGGTTATATTAATTGGAGGAACAAGTTGTTCTGGTAAAACATATCTAGCAAACAGGTTGATGAAGAAATTTCAGATTCCATATTTTCTCTGGATCATCTAATGATGGGTCTTTTCAGAGGGCAAGAGGATTGCGGATTTCATCCAATGGATGATTATAAAAAGATTGGGACGGTTCTTTGGCCAATTATCGAAGGGATTATCAAAACAAATATTGAAAACCGGCATGATATTATTCTCGAGGGTGTGCAGTTATTGCCTGGACTGGTTGCAGAATTACCAGATTCTTATAAAAGGCAAATAATCGCTCTTTTTCTTATTCTTAATAAAGACTATGTCTATACAAATTTCAAATCAAAAATTCTAAAAAACAGAAATATCATTGAATTTCGTGGAGATATTGATGAGCTAACAATAAAGGGTTTAATAAATCATTCTCAGCATTTGAAACAGGAGTGTATGAACACGAATAGTTGCTGCTATGAGATAAGCGGTGATTATCAAAGTCGGCTTAATAAAGTGGAACAGGAAATTATCCAAAACATGCTAAAAATTTGTCATATTGACAAATAAAATTTGGTAAAACATTAATAATATAAAAATAAACAAAAGCACTCTATATGGCCTTTAAGTAGGCATTTTGACAGAATAGGGATTGTGGAATATTAATTGCATTTGCTAAATATTAATAAAGGGCAATGGTGATATTATGAAATACAGGAAAGATTCTGGCAGGATTAGGAATATTATTAAAATGATACTGTTTGTATTTTTACCAGCTTTTTTACTGACACTTATGGGCACGATTTATATATTGAAGTTAAGTGACCAGGCGGAGTTAGAAAGTATCAAGAATATGGAAGCTCATCAGGTATTATTGCAGACTGAGAATTTGGAGAAAGATATTCAAGGATTATCCTCAGATCTTTCGATTGTATCAAAACAACGGCATTTTCTTGAATTATGGGATGAAAACAACAATATAGATAACAATATATTATCGACGATTGCTCAGGAGTATCTACTAATCTCATCCCATCGAAAAGTATACGATCAAATAAGGTTACTTGATGTTGATGGTGATGAAATATTGAGGGTGAACTATAATAATGGCTTCCCCGGAATTGTTGGGGCTGATAAGTTACAGAACAAAAAAGGTAGATACTATTTTGATGATTCCTATAAACTAAACCGGGGGGAGATTTTTGTATCACCATTGGATTTAAATATTGAGCATGGTGAGATAGAGTTACCACATAAACCAATGATACGATTGGCAACTCCGATTTATGATAACAGAGGAATTAAGCGTGGCGTTGCCCTAATAAACTATCTTGCTATAAATATGTTAGATCGTTTTGAGTCTCAGGTCGACATTTCCAGAGGTAATCAGTCAATGTTGATTAATTCAGACGGTTATTGGTTATCCAACCCGGATGAAAGGAATAGATGGGGATTCATGTATGAGGATAGGAAGGACAGGATTTTCGGACAATCGCACAGGGATGCCTGGGAAAGAATTAATGGAGTTGAAGAGTGCCAGTTTATTAATGATAAGGGGATGTACACGTGTCGTACAATTCATCCACTGTTAGAAGGTCAGAAATCGAGTACAGGTGCAGGTGAGGCTTACGAGGCCAGTTTTAGGGATATAAATGCGAATGAGTATTATTGGAAAGTTGTTTCGTTTATTCCCAGGGATATGTTGTTTGAAGCAAAGAATCAGAGACGTATGAATTCAATAGTAATTGTTTCTATATTATCTATATTGTATTTGATGGCTTCGATTTTTGTAGCTCAATCAATAGAACGAAGGAACCGTTACGAAGCAATGTTAAAATCAAATGGCGAGAAATTGCGAATGCTTAATAAAATCATTCGTCATGATCTTGCTAATGATTTAGCTGTTATTAAGAGTGCGGTGAAAATTTATAATAGAAATTCCGATCCAAACATTTTAAGCGAGGTTGATAATCGTGTTAATAAGGGGTTAGCTGCAATATCTGATTATAAAAAATATGAAGAGATGCTATCGGTTGAATCTAAATTGTATGATTATGATATAACAAAAATTATAAATTCAGTTTGGAAGAACTATCAACAGCTGAATCTTTCTATCCAGGGGGATGCCTATGTTATCGCAGATGACTCAATTTCATCCGTTTTTGAGAATTTATTTTCCAATGCGATACGACATGGTAAAGCATCAGCAATTAACATAGGAATAAAGAATACCAAAGATAATAGTATCATAACTTTTTCTGATAATGGTAAAGGGATTCCAGACACAATAAAAGACAGGATCTTTGAAGAGGGTTTTCATTATGGGGATACCGGCAATACAGGTATAGGGCTCTATATAGTAAGGCAATCTATCGAAAGTTATGGAGGTAGGATTACAGTTGCGGATAATAAACCCAGGGGTACGATGTTTGAAATCATCTTAAGGAGAGCTTTAAAACAAGATCAGTAAAAAATCTAAATCGAAATAAAAATTGAGTTACAGCTATTCGAAATAGATATCATCGAGATAAAAAGTTACTGATTGTTGTGGTCCTGTAAAAATGAAGTAAAATGGTGTTTTTACACGACTTAGGTTTTTCCCTTTCAAATCAATTGTGTAGCGCTTCCATTTTTGTTTTAATTTAACATCTTCAATTTTCTCAAAAGCTGTATCTGAAAAAGCTCTATCATTATCTAGCAACCCGATTCCAAAAGACACATTTTCTATGCCGAATTCACCTTTAGCCATGAATGTTAGTTTCTTAGCTCCTGTTAAATCATAACCACCTTCGAGCTCACCCCAGTCATTAGAAGGATGTTGCCAGGCAACACCAGTCCATTCTCCGGGTGCACGATACTTCACTTTTATACAGTTTTCACCGGAGTAAGGATTAATTTTGTGATCATATATTACGTTAAGATCATCATAGTTGCCCATCCAACCTGAGGGAAACCATGGCATGGGATAATGGTCGCTATAGACAGCAACAGGCATTTTATAGTAAGGATGTTTTTTTTCTCCATTTACTTTGATAGGAACATTGGCTGTAGCACTACCACCACTTCCATCTTTTACAATTAGAAAAATTCGATAGATGCCACTGTTTATAAATTTCAATATCGCTTGAGAATCACTATTTTTTTGAATGATTTTATCTAATTCCAGCGGTGTCCATTGGCTCATTTCACCGATAAGATATTCAGGAGACTCTTCGAAGACAGACCATTTAACCTCAAGTTTATCATTCTCCGGGTCAGAAAGGTCGATATTTATCACAACCTCATCACCGCTCTCAACAACATCAGATCCAACCAGATTAAAGGACTCGATAGCTGGACAGAAATTATCAGGTTTATTGTTGCTCCATAGTTCAGTCATAATATCAACAGCGGCAAGTTTTTCGCCGGTTGGCAGGAACATACCATACCAGGTAGCAGTTCCTTCCAGTTTGGATCCCCAATGAAAGGCCATTGATCCTAAGCAAAGCTCCTGTTCTTCCTGGCATCCATTTATATAGGCATAGCGATAGTAATCAGCTTTGTCGGTGCTGTTTAATTCCAAAGGTGTACCGAAAGAGGTCTCAGCGCTTTCCCAGGTTCCGGGAGGTCCGAATTCTGTGATCAGATAGGGTTTGGTACCTCCTGCCTCACGATATCGTTGTGGTATGGATGGTAATCCTCCATAGCTATTTATACCCATAATATCTATATCCGGACAGAACTCATGCACATACTCAACTCGTTTACCACCGATCTCAGCTGTAACTGTCATGGTTGGATGATCTGGATCCAGTTCTTTTATCATAGCTGCGATATCCTGAACATGCTTCCAGACGTTTATATCATCTCCTTCCTCAAAGCCTTCCATTTCGTTGCCAATACCCCAGATTAATATAGCTGGATGGTTTTTATACATTAGTACATCGTTTTTAATTTTCTCTTTTTGTTTTGATAAAGCAACGGGATCGGAGTAATCAAAACCGTGTCTGGGTTGTCCTAACCAGAGACCAGCAACGACACATAAACCCAAGCTATGTGCATAATCAAGCAGATCACCAAAATTATCATCAATCCCCCAGGTTCGGAGACAATTTCCGCCAGATTCGACTAGTAGCTCAAGATTATCTGATCCTCCGGCTCCTTTGATATAAAAGGGTTCTTCATCCTTAATAAGTTGCCAGTTGTTTTGTGAATTTTTTACAATCTTAACATTAACGGCAATAAGAGGATTAATTACAGCAATCAATAGTAATAAGAATGTAAAACATATTATTTTTGGGGAATTATCCATAAACTCTACCTCTGTTTCAAAAAAATCAACTCCGAGATTGTTTGGATGCCCGGAGTTGATTTAAGAATACAAGCAATTACTCTAGTTTCTCTTTGAGACTGTTCCTGTTTCGATATCAAACACGTATCCCCACTCACTCATATCTGCTAGAGCTTGTGCAGGATCATTATATAAAGGAAGGAGATTCATCTCAACAGGATTATATAGTAGCTGACCAACCATGTTTCTAAGTAGGACAGCGTAATATGTGTCTTCATCAACCCAGCCGGCCTGCCACCAGGTAACAGAATCGAAGAAATGATCAAGTACTGCTCTGTAAGCTCTCTTAGCCTGTAGTTTGGCATTATCGCTACTACCCTCGGTGTAGAGTTCATGTAGAGAGTAGGCGGTATGGTATTGATATTCTCCAATTGGAATCATAGCCAGCATTGTTCCCCAAAGATAGAATTTTGCTTTAGGTGATGGACACTCCTCGGCTAAGTCCCATACATTTTCCATGTTAAGGTTTGCGTTGGCGTAAGGGTTGTTGGGATCATCAAGAATACTGGTGTCAGGATGAATTCCAAGATCAGCACTATATAGATCCAATTGATAATCAAGAGGTACTTCGACAGTTCCCATGATAGAACCATCTTTAACATCGCAACCTGTAATCAAAATCATTAAGGCGACAAATATAGTTATTAGTAATTTGGTTTTCATTGATAGCTCCTTTAAAATTCAAACCTGTAGTAAATTCCAGTTTGGAACTCATAATCATGTTCTGCAATTCCACCTTCGTTAGTTGGTGAATTTTCATCAAGAGTTCTAAACAGAGATTTAAAACCAATTCTACTTGAGATAGTTTCAAGTAG
>CAYYLA010000098.1:0-2537 GCA_964441785.1 uncultured Candidatus Cloacimonadota bacterium
ACACATGACCTACAACCATTCTCATAGGTATTGACTATCCGTCGCGCTCTTTCCGGCCTTAGCGGTTAATTCCCAAACGCATAACTGGTAATTTCTAATTCCTAATTGGCAATTAAAATGGTACCCCCGGCGTCCCGATATATCGGGAAACGCACGACCTAAATGGTACCCCCGGCGCGATTCGAACGCACGGCCTTTTCCTTAGGAGGGAACTGCTCTATCCTGCTGAGCTACGGGGGCTCATTTATATTTTATCAATTTTTTTGATGTCTTCTGCATGTCAAGAATTATCAAAATCCAATCTAAATAAAGAAGTGGCTCAAGTCTGAAAACTCTACCTTAAACCACTTCTTGGTTTATGCAAATATGAGGCTAAATTAACGCTTTCTTCTTTTTAACAACTATACTATAAATCACCGGAATAACAACCAAGGTCAAGAACGTAGCAGTGATCAAACCACCGATAACTGTAAGCGCCATTGGTGCTTTCATCTCTGCGCCATCACCCTGACTGATTGCCATGGGCAGCATTCCCAGAATGGTTGTACTTGCTGTTATCAGAACAGGTCGTACTCTGTCGGCCCCGGCCTGGATAATTGCTTCGGTTTTCTTCATCCCTTTCGCTCGCAATTGGTTCATGTGATCGATAAGCACAATCCCGTTATTTACCACTATCCCAGCAAGTATAATAACACCCACAAAACTGGCAACTGAGAGGGTTGTGCCGGTTAATCCAAGTATGAGCAATACACCAATCAAAGCAAGGGGCATGGTGAACATTACCACAAAGGGTTGAACCAGGGATTCAAACTGCGAAGCCATCACAGCATAAACAAGGATAATGGCAAGTGCAAGTGCAAGAGAGAGTGTCATGAAGGCTTCATTCATATCTTCGTAGGATCCACCATATTCGATATGGTATCCCGCGGGAAGATCATGTTCGAGATCGTTCAAAGATTTTCTGATCTGATTTACAGTACCACCGATATCCTGCGTTCCGGTAACACCAGCTGTAAGGGTTACTTTTCTACTCTGTTTTTCACGACTGATTTTTTTAGGACCTTCGGAGAAATCGAGATGAGCAACTTGATTGAGAGGAACAGTGAAGCCCAGAGGAGATGTAACACTCAAATGAAGAACATCGTCAAAGCTGTTGCGATCTTCTTCCTGCAATCTTACTCTAATATCAATTTCTTCACCACCTTCGCGATATATTCCGGCAACAGAACCAATAGCTGCGGTCTTTACTGCAGAGGCTATCTGAGCTGATGTAAAGCCATATTTAAACGCTTTGTCTTTATCAATTACGATATGAACTTCAGGTTTACCATCCTTCATAGAGTTATCAACATCCACAATATGCTCTGTCTGATTCATTACCATTTCTACTTCTTTAGAGATATCTTTTAGCTTAGTAAGATCCTTACCAAAGATTTTTAATTCGATAGGATTACTAGCACTACCACCCATCATCTCCTGCTGTGTCATAAAAGTAAATTGTGCACCATCAATTTCCGGTAGTTTGGATCGAATTAAGTCTTTGATCTCTTCATTAGTATTTTCGCGATCTTTGGATTCGAATAATCTCAGAAAAAGCTGTGCTTCATTAACATCCTGAGGATTGGTTGGATCAGCCATTGCCTGAGCATCGGTCATTGCACCTATCAAAATCGTGATATTGTCAACACCCTCGATATCCATAACAATATCTTCAACCTGTTGAACAACCAGATCGGTTTCTTCTAAAGGTGTACCCACCGGCATTTTGAGATTTAACAGGATCATAGTAGAATCCTCTTCCGGAAGGAATTCAAATCCAATCAGAGGTATCATGGCGAAGGATCCAATAAAGAGAATAATCACACCTACTATTGTGATAGTTTTATGGTTAAGAATCCAGGCTAATTGGCGTTTATAGTTATGCTGTAATCCTTTGAATATCGATTCAGCTCGTTCGGATTGGCGTTTTTCGGTATTCTTTTTAAAAATGGCCGAAGCGATTGCTGGTACAATAGTCAGTGATACAAATAGTGATGCAAAGAGAGAAAATGCAACAGTTAAAGCCAGACCACGAACGAGGATCCCTGTGATGCCTTCTCCAAACAACATTGGGAAAAACACTGCAATTGTAGTAAGGGTTGATGCTGTGATAGCCATAGCGACTTCGGATGCTCCAGCTTTTGCTGATTCTACCTTGGTTTTTCCCATCTCAAGATGACGATAAATATTCTCAATCACAACAATTGAGTTATCAACCAGCATCCCGACCCCGAGGGCGAGACCTCCAAGTGTCATGATATTCAAACTGAAATCAGCCAGATAGATTGGGATGAATGTTGCGATTACTGAAATTGGAATAGCGATGGAAATTGCCAGAGTTGGGCGCCAGTTTCGCAGGAAAATAAACATAATTGCAATTGCCAGCAAGCCCCCAATCAGCAGGTTTTCAACAGCTCCATTGGTTGTGTTCTTGATAGGTAATCCCATATCCATGACTTCAAAGAAATGAAGATTGAGTTCCGGCCCCATCTTTGCTA
>CAYYLA010000098.1:2644-7312 GCA_964441785.1 uncultured Candidatus Cloacimonadota bacterium
GTATTCATTTTATTGGTTCTCACCACATAGCGCTTCTCTTTAAAGTCTGATTTTACTTCAGCGACATCTTTCAGGTAGATGGTTCTACCGGAGGGTGTTATGGTGATCGGGATGTTCGCAATTTCTTCGATGCTGGCATATTCTGCTTTTGTTCTTAAGAGATATTCATCATTTCTTTTTTGGATATGACCCGCAGACTGGTTAATATTACCAAGTGCAACCAGGCTGACGATATCATCAATAGAGATATTAAGGTTTTCTATTTTGGCTTTATCAACAATAATCTGTTTTTCTTCTTCATCACCACCATAAACCATTACAGAAGCTACTCCATTAAGGTGTTTAAGTTTGGATGCAACATCGTCTTCCAAAATCTTTCGCAGATCTGCGGTATCCTCTCCACCTGAAACACCATACATCAGAATAGGCATCTGGGATAGATTGAATTTCATAACAAGAGGACGTGATACATCGCTTGGAAGATAATCGCTGATCTGATCAATAGCATCACGTAAATCCTGGGCTGCAAAATCAAGGTTGGTTCCCCAGGTAAACTCAACCATTACCAATGATGCACCTTCCAAACTCTCTGATGATAACGTTTTAATATTCTTAACAGAGGCAATTGACTGCTCAATAATCTCTGTAACTGATTCTTCAACATCCAGTGAGGATGCACCTTCGTAGAGCGTAACAATTGAAATGACAGGATAATTCATGTCGGGGAACATCTCCAATCCAAGTTTGGAAAAAGAGAAGCTACCGAGAATGACGATTAATACGGTCATCATCAAGATTGTTACACGCCGGTTAACTGAAAATTCTGCTAATCTCATTCGTCTCTCCCGGTTATTGATTTATTTGAAGTTTATTGCCTTCTTTCAAACCTAAATGCCCAACATAGATTATTTCTTCATCGCCCCTTAACCCAGAGATGATTTCCACCTCGAACTCATTCTCTAAGCCAGTTTCAACAACTATAGCTTTGGCATAACCATTATCATTGGTCATGACGATGTTTTCATCAATTAAAGCTGTGGGTGGAATAGCCAGCGTATTGGTTGATATTGCGGTTACCAGTTTAGCTCTGCAAAACTGATTATGCTTTAACGAATTATCTGGATTGGAGGTTACAAATTGGCAGATGTAAGTGCCACTATAGGCATCAGCTTCCGGAGAGATAAAGGTGAGTTTTCCCTGGTACATCCTTTTGGGATCAGCATCTGTATTGAAATAGACAATGTTGCCGATGTTGAGTTTTCCCAGATCGGTTTCCGAAACATATACATTGCCTTTGATGTTGGATAGATCAACCAGGCGCACCAGATAGGACATAGTCATACTGTTGAAGATTTCGTTTTCTTTAACAGAAACCGAAGTGATTACCCCGGAAAATGGTGCTGTTATCTCTGTATTTTCCAAAAGAAACTCATAGGCTTCTTTTGCAGAATTATAGGCTGTTGCTGCGTCATCATAACTGCCTTCATCTATCGAACCAGCCTGATAAAGGTTGGACATTTTCTGGTAATTCTTGTTCAGCATCTCAAATTGTAACGTTGCTTGCTGTAACTCTGTGTCATCCAACCTGGCTAACAAAAATCCCTGCTCTACAATATCTCCTTCCTGCACAAAAATTTCCTTTACCTCTGCACTGATAGCGGGTGTGATGTTGACAGCTTGTTCTGCTTCCAATACGCCTGAATAGCTCAGATATTCCATGACATCTTTTTGTTGTACCGGCATTGTCTTTACCAGTCTTGCCGCGATTACTTCTTGTTTATTTTCATCGGATCCCTTTTGTGAACATCCGGAAACCACCAGTATAATTATTGTTATTGCAAATAAATATCTTTTCAACATCATGCCTCCTATCTGTTGACCCATTTTTTAATTTCATAGTGTTGGATAATAAAATCGTAATAAGCAGCTGTAAGATTCATCTGACTACTGTAGAGCAAGGTTTCGGCATTTAGTAAATCTGTATTCGTAACAAGATTTTGCTCAAAATAATCATTGATAAGACGATGATTCTCTTCCGCGGATTCCAATGCTTTGCGATTACTGATTATCTTATCAGCCAGGATGAATTTTGTACGATAACTGTTTTCAGCAGCTACGAGAATATCATCTTCGGCAGCAGCAGTTTCTTTCTCAACCTTTTTTTTCTCAAAAGCAGTAGATTTCAGCTCACTGAAGTTTTTCCCTCCGGTAAACAGAGGTAAAGATATCATAGCTGCGAGATTCCAGTTATCATTACCATCGAAATCAAAGGAATCATCATTTTCTATCTCATAGGTAAACTGGAGGTTTAAGGATGGCAGAAAGTTACCCTTGCTCATGCAGTGATATTTCTGCATCATAAGGTTGGATGCATCCAATGTTTTCAGGGTTGGATTGGATGCCTTCACATCACTGATATAGCTTGTCAATTGCTCGGAACGTTGCTCGGATGTGAGTTTTGCAATTTCTTCAATATCACTGATATAACTGTCCAAGATTATTGGAGCTGGTTCAAGATTGTCATTGCTGTTTAATTGATTTAACCAGATATTATGAACAATAACCAGATTATTCTCGATCTCTTTTACTGAAATTTCATCGTTTTCTACTTTGACTTCCCACTGCAAAACATCACTTTTTAAAGCTAACCCAGCTTGTTCCTTGTTTGTCATCGTTTGTAATTGTGACTTACTGGCAGCAAGACTTTTCTCTGCTAATTGAAGCAGATCCTGTAGTTTCAAAATCTGGATATAATTGAAAATGCCATTGTAAACTGCATTATTCGATTCTTCCTGAAGTTGCAGCTCTGCCTGCTTTCTTGCAATTCTGGCTAATTGATATCCAATGATTACCTTGCCACCGTTGAATATTGATTGTTGGGCAACAATACTGTTTTGATAGGTGGTTTTGTGCAATGGCATTAATGAGGGGAGCGTTCCAAATCCGGGGATATCAAATCCGGTATTTGACTCGTCATAGGTGTCTTCATCAATGCGAATGATGGTTGAATTGAAGCTTGCCTGGGGTAGAAAATTTCCAAAAGCATTTATCTGTTTCCATTTTGCAGATTCAACCTCTGCTTCTGCAGCTCCAATGTCGCGATTTTGTTCTAACAGCATCTGCTGACATTGTTCAAGCGAAATTAATCTACCGAACAGGTTTGGGCTAATGACCATAACCAACAAGATGGCCAACAAGTGTTTACAAAATTTCATAAGCACTCCTTTTGTGTGGATATTTTTTTCCAATATTCTTTAAAAATTTTGCGTCCTTTTTCATCTATCTCTGATGCTTTATCTGTGATATTGATTAAAAATAGGCCTTCAATTAAGGCATGACTTTCTAAAGCCAGTGTTTGCGGATCCAAATCATTTCGTATAATATCATTTGCCTGAGCCACCTTAAACAGTTCACAAATTTCGTCAGTGTATTCTTTGTGGAAATTATCGATATCAGCAGTTCTTTGCGGTAGATGTTTTACCGCTTCCAACATGAGGATATGGTAGTTGTATTCGGCAATATCTTTGCTTCCGGCTAATTGATTTAGATAATCAATAATAGCTTTTGATGACGTAAAAAAGAATTCCAGAATATCATGCAATTCTGTAAGATCTTTTACTTTTTCCTCGAGGAATTCATTCAGTTTTGAATACAACATAGTCATAACATTACTGAAAAGGTCTTCCTTATTTTGGAAGTGGTGGTAAATTCCACCTTTGGATGTTTGTGCTGCAACTGCAATATCATTCATTGAAGCAGGTGCATAGCCTTTGGTTAAAAACACTCTCAAAGCAGCCTCTAAAATTTTTTCTTTCAACGTCATTTGATCCTCCTACCGACCATTCGGTTTGACGTAATTCCCAGATGGGATATTCTGTCAAATATTATTTTAGTAAAATAGGATGAATAGCAATTCAATATATTGTAATTCTATTTATTGCAAGGTCTTACTTTGATAAAAAAATATACCGACCGACCGGTTTTAGCTAATTGGGAGATATTAGTTAGGAGTTGTAGTGTTGCAAGCAGTACTTTGCCCGAACTCTTTTGGGAGAGAAGTATTGATGATTTTCAAATTACGAATAATATTGGCCTGTTTATGGAGTGAAGTGACTGTGTCATTAAAAGAGCTATTGGTGCTTTAGAGAGCTATATCATGAACGATGGTATTTTAAAAAACAGTTATGGCGAAGGGATGATACAAAATAATAGTTAATTAAATTTACTATTCCTTCAGAGTCTTGGTGGTTGGAAAGCCAATTTCAGAAGAAAACTAGCGAAGCTTAGAAATAGAAATGGATATTTGATCAGTATGTAGTTTGTGGAAATAACAAAATTGCTAAGATACTGTTAATGATACAGATGCGTACCTCAAAAAGCTGAGATAACAACTAAATTATTTCGCGATTATCAATAATTATATCATCAAAAAAATAACCACCTTGACACTAATATGATGTTTATTTCTTGACCCATGTATCACCGCTTTTTCTTATTGAAAAAAACTCCAGGGAGATATTTTGGATTTAATAAAGTCTATTATATATTTTTCTTTAATTGTTGCAGATGCTATCTTCTGCGTCATAGCAGGCATCTATGTCTTCCTTAATATCTATGTTAGTATCAAAATCTTCCGAATCTTCCATACTGTCAACATTTATAGATTCC
>CAYYLA010000098.1:7322-9519 GCA_964441785.1 uncultured Candidatus Cloacimonadota bacterium
ACATCAAATTCCGGAACTGGGTTTTGATGTTTATAAAACTCAGGAATATATTTTATCGATCGTGAAACAATACAAGGATCTGAAAATTTATACCTTTGATTTTAACGGTATACTCATAGAATACAATGGCGGTTCAGGTGGTTATAAATTGATAAGGGCCGATATGGATGGACTTCCTATATCTGAGCAAACGGGATGTGATTTTGTATCCAAACATGAGGGGAAAATGCATGCCTGCGGACACGATGTGCACATGACAATTCTGTTGGGATTGATAGATGAGATAATGATCGAAAAACCGGATCAGAATCTTTTGTTTCTATTTCAACCGGCGGAAGAGGGTCAGGGTGGAGCAGAGCGAGTAATAAATACGGGCATTTTCGAGAATTACATAATAGAAGAAGCATTTGCATTGCATGTAAGTGGTGCTTATCCGGTTGGAACTGTGTCGTCAAAAGCAGGTATCTTTTTTGCCAACACCCAGGAAGTTCACATAGAAATCAAGGGTGTCAGTGCGCATGTCGCTTTCCCGGAAAAAGGGCGAAATGCTTTGGCTGCCGGGGTAGCATTCTATCAAAGGTTAAAGAAAGTCCTGGCTGGGAAATTGGATGGCAAAGAGCGGTATATTTGTGAGTTTGGAAAGATGGAGGCTGGCACGGTTATGAATGCGATTGCAGCTCAATGTTTTTTCGAAGGAACAGTTCGTGCTTTTTCCATCGAGACTATGGATATCATAAAAGACATAGTATCGAAAGTAGCATCAGAGATTGAAGAGAAACATGACGTTACTTTTGATATCAAATACAATGCTTTTTACAAAAGTGTTGATAATAATAATCAGCTGGTGGAACGATTGAAGCAACTCTGTTTAGGTAGAAAGATCAATTATATTGCTAGTGATGCTGTATTCACTGGAGAAGATTTTGGCTATTTTACCCATGATTATCCTGGTTTGCTATTCTGGCTTGGTGTAAGTGATGGTGATAAACAGGATCTTCATGCGGACACATTTTTACCATCGGATAGAGCCTTGAAAATTGGTGTTAATTTGTTTAAGGATTTGATAAAAGAGGAGAAAAGATGAAAGTTAATGGTAGCTCAAGAGCAGGAGGAAATACAGAAGCTGCACTGAAAATGGTTTGTGATGAGCTTAACAAAGAGGGAATTGAGACAGAAATTATTAGAATTGGACATAAACAATTTCGTGGTTGTATTGGATGTAGAAAGTGCTCTGAAACGCAGAATAACAAATGCATCTTCGATGATGATGGTATGAATGATTTGATCGCAAAAATTATTGAAGCAGACGGCATTATTCTAGGTTCACCGGTTTATTTCTCCGATTTGACACCTCAGATTAAAGCATTGATGGACAGGGCAGGTTATGTAACAAGAGCGAATGGACATCTATTGAGAAGGAAGGTCGGAGCAGCCGTTGCAGCTGTAAGGCGAGCTGGTGCGATTCATACCCTGGATTCTATGCAGCATTTCTTGCTTGTAAATGAAGTCATCGTTCCCGGATCAAGTTATTGGAATCTTGTGCTGGCACGTGATATTGGTGAAGCATCCAAGGATGAAGAAGGTGTAAATACTATGATAACCCTTGGACAAAACATGGCCTGGCTGATGAAGAAAATAAATGCCTGATAATGTTAGCATTGTAGATTATACTCCGGAGAGAGAGCTGGAGTGGTTGGATATCCACGCTTCGGTGATGGTGGATTCGGCTGCCTGGTGGACTGTTATTCATGAAAAACCAACCTATGATCATGTTGTTGATCTGATAGCTCTGGTTGATGACAGAATAGTTGGATTTATTATTATCGAGATAAATGCTGGAATCATTGAAGAGATGAACCCCGCCGGATTTGTCTGGGAGTTTGGGGTTCATCGCGATTTTCGGGGAAAGGGCATTGCCCGTGCTATCATTGAAGAAGCCCATATTAGAATGAACAGGGATTTTAGTATCGATACATCTGTCTGGTATTCGCAGGATGAGAATGCTCAGAAATTCTATGAATATCTTGGTATGGAAGAGATTGGCAGACATTGGCAATTCTCAATTAAGGCAGATAAAACATTGCATAAACAACTAATGGAAAAGGGTTTCAATTGCTGGAATCTACGTGGCTCCTGCGAAATAGGTCAGTGGGAAGAGGTGAAGAAAAAGTTTGACATCATTAAAGATGATGAGGCT
>CAYYLA010000099.1:0-5334 GCA_964441785.1 uncultured Candidatus Cloacimonadota bacterium
TAAGGGTGATGACCAACATCCTTTATATGATTACTTGACATCCAAGGAGCATAATGAAAAATTCTCAGGAAAGATTGGTTGGAATTTTACAAAGTTCGTTATTGATAAAGAAGGAAATGTAATTGGACGTTTTAAACCTACAACAAAGCCTCTGAATCAAAAGATTATAAAACTGATTGAGGCGAATCTATAAGGACGTTTAATGGGAATGACTTATCTTACTGGAACACGATTTTATTATGCTGTAATTGCTGGCGGAGAATCTGTTATTGATAATCAGGATTATCTGAATAAAATCAATGTTTTTCCGGTTCCTGATGCAGATACCGGGACTAATTTGGCATCGACTATGATAAAGATCATTAACAATAGTTATCTTCATGAAGACTTCTCTCGTACAGTAAATTCAATTGCGGAATCTGCTGTTAAAGGAGCTCGTGGAAATTCGGGAATCATCTTTGCCCAATTTCTGGTTGGATTGAGTGAAGAGATTGCAGAACGGGAGAACGTTACTGTAGAGCTTTTTGCAAATGCTGCTAACAACGCTGTAAAATATGTTTATGAATCAATATTAGAACCTGTTGAAGGAACTATGATTACGGTTATTCGTGAATGGACCGAATCGTTGAAAAAACATAGCAAGATAACTCAGGATTTTAGTGAGCTGTTTTATAAAGCGCTTCAAGATGCGAAGATTTCTTTAAACAGGACACCAGACAAACTCAAAGTACTTGCAGATGCTGGTGTAGTAGACGCTGGAGCTAAAGGTTTTGTGCATTTTCTTGAGGGTATTCATGATTTTATTGCCAAAGGTAAGAGGGTCCTTAGAAAAAGGAAAGTTAAGCAGCATATAGAAGTAATTCCTCTACATGGTTTACCAGAAAAAATAAATTTCCGATATTGTACAGAAGCAAATCTAAGTGCTCTGAAGGTATCGCTTAGTGAAGTTAAAAAGCAGGTTCAGGGATTTGGGAACTCACTTATAGCTGCGGGAACATCTGAGAATTTGCATCTGCATATACATACAAATAATCCGGAACGTGTATTTGAACGATTAGAGAATTTTGCCATTATAGATGATTTAAAAGTTGATGATATGAAACAGCAATTTGATATCATCCATAACCAAAAAAGAGATATCGCTTTGATTACAGATTCCGCTTGTGATTTACCTCAAGATTATCTTGATAGCAATCAAATTCTACAAATACCTTTTGGAATTACCATTGGCAAGAATAAGTATTTGGATAAAAGGACCATTACATCTGAGCAGTTTTACAATAAAATTCAAAGTTCGCAGATAAAAGCGTTAAGCAATCAGCCCTCGGTAGAGCGAATTGAGAATGTTTATACGTTTGCAAAGAATAACTTTAAACAGGTAATTGGGATACACATCTCAGATAAATTAACTGGTATATTCCAACAGGCCAAAGGGTGGCAGAAAAAGAATAATATTGATAATATTCGAATTTATAATTCCAGGCAATTGACAGTGGCTCAAGGTTTGATAGTAAAACGCGTAGCAGAGGCTATCAAATCCGGTCTTGGATATCAAGAGATTGTTGATCAGATAGACAGTTGGATCAAATCAACCCATATCATTGTAGATGTAGCTACTCTAAAATATATGATAAGAGGTGGGCGTGTTCCAAAGTTTACGGGATCAATAGCAGATTTTCTTCATGTGAAACCAATTATATCTTTGGATGAAGAAGGGAAAGCGACAATTCTAGGGAAATCCTTTGGTAGAGAGAATAACCGTAAGAAAATCATTGGAATTGTTAAAGAATATGTAAATCAGAAGGGATTATGGAATTATGCCATTGTACATGCTGGAGCAAGGGAACGGGCTGAACGGTATGGTAAGAATCTTACTGAAATTCTGGGTAAAAAACCTGACTATATTTCAGAATTATCTCCTGTTGTAGGCGTTCACAATGGCGTGGGTGCTGTAGCAATAGGAATTATGGGAGAATAAGATGTTAGAACAAATTTATTTTACTGCAATAGTTGTACTTATATATATGGTGATGTTTTTTGTTGTTGCTCTTTTCATCAAAGACAACAGTATTGTTGATATTGGATGGGGGTTGGGATTTGTCGTTGTGACAGTTGCCAATTATTTGACATTTGCATCGGCAGAGTTTATTCAGATTTTTGTACTTATTCTTGTTATATTATGGGGAATTCGGCTGGCAGTATATCTCTTTATCAGAAACAGGAAGAAGAGTGAAGATTTCAGATATGCTGCCTGGAGAAAACAGTGGGGTAAATTCTGGATAATTCGATCATTCTTGCAGGTGTTCATTATCCAGGGTGTATTCATGGTAATTATAGCTCTTCCTGTATTCTTGATTCAAAGTGAAACCGTAAAAGATTATTCCTGTCCCTGGTTGATCATTAGTTCCATTGTATAGATTACAGGTTTTGTCTTTGACGCAATCAGTGATTTTCAAATGATCCAATTTAAAAAAGATCCTATGAATAAGGGTAAAATTATGGACAAAGGACTCTGGCGACTGAGCAGACATCCGAATTATTTTGGTGAGACCTTAATCTGGTGGGGATTCTTTTTTATGACCTTTAGCTCGATCGCTCTTTGGATTGTGTTAAGTCCTGTTACGATAACGTTTCTTTTGCTTTTTGTAAGTGGAATACCATTATTGGAAAAACGCTATGCGAGCAATCCTGATTTTCAGAAATATGCTGCAAAGACCAGCATTTTTATTCCATGGTTTCCCAAAAAAGTTTAGCGCTTCTGCTGCTGATATTCTTCTCATTTTTAAGTGCTGAAGAATCCTTTCAGGCGAAAATTTACAGAAAGGACAGTAATAAACAAGATCTGCTTTTCACGCATTATAATGAGCGATATGAGCAAGCTGATACTCTAGAGCTAAAACACTATTATGTGAAACCTGATGGTGACATCTCTGCTATTGATAAAGCAATTTTGATTAACGGAAATTTTGTCAGAGGAGAATCATCGTTCTTTGATGTTAATGAAAAAGGTGAGGTCTTTCTAACTGAAGACACATTAAAGATGCAGTTCACAAAGGATGAGACCTATAAAGAAAAGGTTATTGATTTTCAGGGAAACTTGCTACTTGGCCCATTATTTAACGATTATATTACAGAAAATTGGTCGCAGATCATGAATAATGAGAAGGTCTTTTTTCATCTACCTGCTCCAAATCTTCTAAAGGTTGCCCGATTCTATGTAAGAAGAGATGATACAAATCCTTATACTGGAGAGAATAGGACAGTAGTAAGAATGACAGTTAACAGCCTATTTCTCAAATTATTTATTAATTCTACATATTTTGTTTATCAAACCAATAATAAACGATTATTGGAAATACACGGTACAACGATTTTAAGAACTAAAGATGAAAATGGAAAGTGGGAAGATACAACAGAGGTGGAGATTTATTATGAATATTGATTATAATGATTTTAAGACGATTAAACCACGACTCGTTATCAGTAAATGTGTTGAATTTGATAAGTGCAGATATAACGGTTTGATGATTGCCAGTCCGGTGGTACGAGCCTTGAAAGATTACTGTGAAATGATTCCAGTATGCCCTGAAGTGGAGATTGGATTAGGTATACCAAGAGAGGCAATAAGATTGGTTAAAGATGGTGACAAGATCTCTTTGGTCAATTCGATGAATGGAACAGATGTAACCGATAAGATGAAGAATTTCAGCAATAGTTTCATCGGTAAATTGGATGAACCGGATGGTTTTATCTTAAAAAGTAGATCCCCAAGTTGTGGCTTTAGAGATGTAAAGATTTATCCCGGTATTGGCAAAATAGGATCACTTCCACTAAAAGCCAAAGGACTTTTTGGTAAGGCTGTAATTGAAAATTATCCGGATACAGCCCTGGAAGATGAAGGTCGATTAACAAATCAACGCATTAGAGAGCATTTTTTAACCAGAATCTTTACAACTGCTGTTTTTAAAAATCTTCCACAAAAAATGTCTGCTTTGATTGATTTCCATGCAAGAAATAAGTATCTTTTTATGTCCTATAATCAAAGCGCATTAAAACGAGCAGGAAAAATTGTAGCTAACCACGAAGGACATGGAATAGAGGATGTTTTTAGAATGTATAAGATAGAATTAATAAATATACTGAGACGGGTTTCAAAAATAGGGACAAACATCAATGTTGCTCAACATATTTTTGGCTATTTCTCGAAATCATTAACATCTGCGGAGAAGGATCATTTTAGGCAAATGATAACAGATTATCGGGATCAAAGGCTTCCTTTGTCGGTTGTGACGGGAATTTTAACATCCTGGGCATATAGATTTGAAGATGAGTATTTGATAAGGCAGAGTTTTCTTAATCCCTTTCCTCAGGATTTGATTACGATAAGGGATTCGGGTAAGGGTAGGATTATCAAATAGATAACAGATGTTTTCATTATGACAAATCTGCGAAAGCAAGATAAAAATTGCTAATCACCGGTTAATAATCTTTATCTTGTTGTTTAACAATATGTTAGTAAGCTGTTTCAAATCAACTGGCTTTTTGGCTTACAATTTGCTTTAATAATAAATATTGGAGGCCAGGTGAGATTTAGTATCAAAACATATATAATCATATTTGTTATCATTGTATCTATAGGTAAATTAACATGTAGCATTGATTCATTGTTAACACAATTGGATAAAGTAGAAAATAACGAACGAATACAGACTTTATTTGATCTTGCATACGAGTATTATAATCAAAATCAATATGAAAAATCAAAAGAGTATGCGGATAAAGCCCTTTTACTTAGTAAGAGAACAGAAAATAACTTATATACTGCTGATATACTATATTTTCTTGGAGTACACAATAATGTATTGATAACAAATCAAGAAGCTCTAGAGGCGTTATGGCAGGCTTTAGATATCTATGAAGTTCATAAGAAAGAGAATGATTTGGCCTGGACATATAACCAGATTGGTGTTGTTTATGAAGAGTTAAAAATAAACGAGAAAGCTTTGATCTATTATAACAAAGCTCAAAATATTTTTGAGAAACTGAAGGACGAAATTTCTTGAGTTGGTATCTATAACAATCTTGGTAATATGTATTCAGAAATGAAGGATGAGGATGCAGCATTACAATCATACAACATCTCTGTTGAAGTGAACAAACGATTTGGAAATCTGGAATGGGCTGCTGCCAGTCTCTACAATATCAGTATCATCTATTCATCCCAGGAGAAATTTAAGCTAAGTGTAAGATATTTAAAAGAAAGTTATGAACTCTATGAAAGTATACAGGATACTGCTTCATATTTTACTGTTTTTACATCATTAGCAGATAATT
>CAYYLA010000099.1:5378-8025 GCA_964441785.1 uncultured Candidatus Cloacimonadota bacterium
GAGTTAGGACAGTTTGACAGTGCTTATGTATACTTGAAGAAGGCAGAAAATCTGGTTGATAAAACACAATATCAAAACCCGGAATTAGAGTTGTCTTATCAAAGAGGGTTTATCTATCTAAAACAAGAGCGTTACAGTGATGCGTTATCCGAATTTCTGGCTGCCGAACAAAAAGCGAAGGAGATTCAGGATAAAGAAATTCTAACGATTATCTCTAAGAATATTGGGGAATGCTATTCAGGGTTAGAATTATTTGAGTCTGCATACGATTATACTATGAAATATATTGCCTATGAGGATTCATTAAAAGAATTAGAAAAAACTGCTCTACTTATCCAAAAACAAAAAGAGTATGAGATGGAGAGATTTCAGGATCAATTGCAGTTGGAACGGGAGAAAGAGAAGATTAAGAGTAGATCCAAGATATTGCAGGCTCGTTTGGTTGGATTGCTTCTGCTTTTTGTAGTAATTATTCTCATTCTTGCTATATATCTCTTTTATAGAAATAGCAGATTGCAAAAAAAGAATAATCTCATTCTTAAGGAGAGTAATGAGAATAAAAATAAACTCATTTCGATACTCTCCCACGATATGAAGAATTCATTACACTCCATAAAATCCGGTACAAGAATACTTTCTGAAGAGATTGATAGATTAGAGAAAGATGACATAAAAATGTTCACAAGAGAGTTGAGTAAATCAACGGAAAATGTCTATGGTTTTATGGAGAATATATTGTTATGGATGAAGAGTCAGGCAGATCGATTAGATGTTGTTGAACAGGATATAGCAATCCACTATATGGTAAGTAAAATCTTTGAATTATTGTCTCCTGCTGCAACCCAGAAAAATATTCACTTAATCAACAACACAGCTGAAGATGATAATGTTACAGCTGATAAAGATATGCTTGAATTTATTCTACGAAATCTGATTCAAAATGCGATAAAGTATTCTAATAAAGATGGATCTGTCACAGTAAAAAGTTGGAGAGAAAATAATCAATTAAAGATCTCAGTTTCAGATAATGGCATAGGGATACCGGAAGAAAATCTAAGAACGCTCTTCAATTCCTCCAATCGTTTTTCAAGAAAAGGTACATCAAACGAAAAAGGAACAGGTCTGGGGCTTGTGATCTGTAACGAGTTTGCCAACAGGATGGATGGATCAATCTTATGCCAAAGCAAAGAAGAAGGCGATGATAAAGGTAGTGTATTTACTTTGATATTATCTGATAGATAGCTTATAACAAAAATAGATCAATCAGATAATATCTACCAGATAAATATCTGCCAGATATTTAAATTGACATTTCATTTTTCTCCTTTATACAGCAAAAAAAGGCAAAAGGATGAATAATGGATTATGGATGGCATATACGCAAAGCTGTAGATTTCATGGAATGCAGGCTGACGAGCCCTGTAGATCTGGAAGAGGTTGCAGAT
The DNA here is from genome assembly GCA_964441785.1 of uncultured Candidatus Cloacimonadota bacterium. GTDB lineage: Bacteria > Cloacimonadota > Cloacimonadia > Cloacimonadales > TCS61 > CAYYLA01. Next base: position 6,824 of record CAYYLA010000099.1, read on the forward strand.
AGAGCCAATTTCTCACGCTTTCATTTTCATCGGATTTTTCAACAGATTACAGGATTAACATTAAAAACCTATTTAAGAAAAAGACGATTATCGGAAGCAGCAAGGAAATTAATTTTTACTGACAAAAGAATAAGTGATATCGCAACACTCTATCAATTCAAGAATCAGACCTCCTTCACGCGCGCTTTTAAAAAGGAGTTTTCTGTTACACCAGGCAGGCTAAGGCGATTGAACCTTCCCTTTCCATACTATTCATCTTGGGAAATGCTTTTCCATAAATCAGTAAACAGAGGAGTGAAAATGGATGCAAAAATTGTAACACTTGATGAGAAAAAGATTGTTGGTATGAAGATTACTACAACAGCTAAAACGAATCAAATACCACATTTGTGGACGGAGTTTAATCCTCGCTGTGGTGAAATTAAGAGTATTGCCAGAGTTGCTTATGGGATATGTCCATTTGTAGCTAAAGCAGATTTCAGCGAAGAATCTCCATTTGAGTATATTGCCGGTTTAGAAGTAGAGAATTTTGATGAAATACCAAAGGGAATGGTTACATATGTTATCCCTGCAGCAAAATATGCTGTGTTTACACATGTTGGCACATTGGATACACTTAATCATACCTATTTTAAGATTCATACTGAATGGTTTCCAGAGAGTGAATATGAAGTAGATTATAAACCAGAATTCGAGCTCTATGATGAGCGTTTTAAATTTGGTGAAGCTGATTCTGAGTTAGATGTTTATATACCGATAAAATAAGTGATGCTATGTTTGGGGATGTATTAAAGAAGATTTTAATACATTCCCATGTCTTTTCGACCGAACGTAGAGAGTGGAGAAGTCTTGAATTATTATTTCTCCATTACATTTTCAGATCTCTCCATGCGTTCGCAAACTCACTTAGTCGAGATGACAGGATAAAATATTTGGATTTAAAGTGTCAATATACCATGTCTTTTCGGCCGAACGTAGAGAGTGGAGAAATCTTTAATTATTATCTCTCCATTACATTTCCAGATCTCTCCATGCGTTCACTAACTCACTTAGTCGAGATGACAGTGAAAATATTAGGATTTAAGATGTCAACATACCTTGTCTTTTCGACCGAACGTAGAGAGTGGAGAAATCTTTAATTATTATCTCTCCATTACATTTTCAGATCTCTCCATGCGTTCGCAAACTCACTTAGTCGAGAT
>CAYYLA010000099.1:8125-9496 GCA_964441785.1 uncultured Candidatus Cloacimonadota bacterium
GGATTTAAAGTGTCAATATACCATGTCTTTTCGACCGAACGTAGAGAGCGGAGAAATCTTTCTTTATTGAAAAATCCTCCCAAGACGGGTCAACTGTCAACCGTCAACCCTCAACTGACAACCGTTAACTGGTCAACCGCCTGCCACGGCGTAACGCAATGAAGCCGGGTCAACTGCTTGCCACGGCGTAGTGAAACGTAGACGGGTTAACCCTCTAGAACTTCAATTCACAATTATCAACCTGCTCAATAAAGGCGACCAATAAATCGATACAAGCTTCTACATCTTTTTTAGCAAGCATCTCATTGGGTGAATGTACATAGCGGGTTGGCAAACTGAGTGTGCAGACAGGACCTTTACCATTGCGTTGCATTGCAGCAGCATCTGTACCGCCAAAGGGAAGGATTTCCATTTGATAAGGGATTTCTTTTTCCTCTGCAATTTTCTTGAAGAATTCAACCACACCGTGATTTGATATGCTGGCGGAATCATTAATCTTAATAGCAATACCTTTTCCCATCTGAGAAACCTGCTGATGTTCAGCAACACCAGGTGTATCAAATGCACCGGTTACATCGATAGCTATACCAAAATCAGGATCTATCTCTTTTGCCGCAGTATATGCACCACGGATTCCAACCTCTTCCTGGGCTGTTCCAACTGCATAAACCTCAGCGTTATTTGATGTTAAACGCTTCATGATTTCAATAATAACATAACAGGCAATTCTATTATCAAAAGCTTTGGATATACAAACATCATCCTGCTCAATGAAATCGCGATCCAGGACTATAAAATCTCCGACAGAGATGTGTTTCTTTACAGCTTCACCATCCAAACCGGTATCGATGAAAAGGTCTTTTAACTGTGGGACTTTATTGCGTGCTTCGGGAGCTGCCAGAAATACAGGTGCACCTTCAACAACACCAATTAACATGCGTTCTTTTCCATAGATACGAACACGTTGAGAAACTAAAACACGAGGACTGTGTCCACCACGTGGGGCAAATCTGATAAATCCGTTTTTATCAATATGGCTTACGATAAAACCAATCTCATCCATGTGGCCGGCCAGCATAACCTTAATGGGGTTTGATTTTTCTGATTTTTTGACACCAATTACATTACCCATTTTATCAACATTCACACTGTCACAGGTAGATTTTAATTCCCGGGACATTATATCTATAATTGCCTGTTCTCTGCCTGGAATTCCAGGTGCTTCGCATAGTTCTTTTAATAATTTCATAATTGCTCCTTATCTATAATCTCTTCTTCTGTTATTATATAATCCATTCTAACATCATGCTCTTCATATGGGATAGAATCCATTAATTGAAAATGGTGATATAATGCAATCTTAATAGCTGA
>CAYYLA010000100.1:0-9479 GCA_964441785.1 uncultured Candidatus Cloacimonadota bacterium
TACCTGGGTGGATTAAGTGCGTTTAGATCTTATGGCGCAGAATTGGTTGGTGTATGCTTTGATGAAAAGGGTATGTGCCCTAAGAACCTTGAAACAACTATCAAAGAGTTAATTGAAGCTGGTAAAAAACCTAAATTCATCTATACTATCCCTGATTTCCAGAACCCTGCAGGTGTAACTATGCCGGAATCAAGACGTCAGGAAATTATTGATGTAGCTCACAAATATGATATCCTCATCGTTGAAGATAGCCCTTATAAAGAACTTCGCTTCGAAGGTGAACACCAGAAAAGTATCTTTGAAATGGATGGAACACAACAGGTTATTACTCTTGGTACGTTCTCAAAAATCTTTGTTCCCGGATTTAGAATTGGCTGGGTGATTGCTCATAAAGATATCATTGATAAATTCGTGGTAGCTAAACAGGCAACAGACCTTTGTACTTCACCATTTGTACAAAAAATTGCTGCTCGCTATATCGAAAAGGGTACATTTGATGTTAATCTTAAGAAAATCATTATAGCATATCGCGAAAAACGTGATGTAATGCTCAAAGCATTCGAAGAATATATGCCGGAAGGTGTTAGCTGGACAAGACCGGAAGGTGGATTGTTCCTATTCCTCACATTGCCCGAACATATGGATTCCGAAAAGCTCTTTATGAAAGCGATTGAAAAGAAAGTTGCTTTTGTAATTGGATCTGCATTCCATAGTAACGGTGAAGGAAAAAATACAATGAGAATAAACTTCTCTTATGTATCAAAAGAGAAAAATCTCGAAGGTGTAAAACGTCTTGCTCAAGTAATCAAAGAAGAGATGAATAAATAGTTAATCTTAATGAGAACAGGGTGGAAAAATCTGCCCTGTTCTCTTTTTGTATAGAGGGTTAATATGACCTATAATATTGCCATTCTGGGGGCAACTGGTGCTGTTGGTAGAGAGATGATCTCTATCCTGGAAGAGCGTGAATTCCCTGTAAATGAGTTGCGTCTGCTTGCATCACAAAAATCTGCTGGAACTACATTAGCATTTAAAGGAAAAGAGCTGACAGTAGAAGCGGTTTCGGATCAATCGTTTGATGGAATTCATCTGGCATTATTCAGCGCTGGTGGATCTACCAGCAAAAAATGGGCTCCTGTTGCTGTTGAAGCTGGAGCAGTTGTTGTTGATAACAGCAGTGCCTGGCGCATGGATGATAATGTACCCCTGGTGGTTCCTGAGGTTAATCCTGATGATGCATTCCAACATAAAGGAATTATTGCAAATCCAAACTGTTCCACAATTCAAATGGTGGTTGCCTTAAAACCGATTTATGAGATGTTTGGGATAAAGAGGATTGTTGTAAGCACCTATCAAGCTGTTTCTGGCTCAGGAAATAAGGCTATTGTAGAGATGAAGAACCAGTTGGCTGCACTGGAATCCAACAAATCCATTGATTGCAAGGTTTATCCTCATCAAATAGCTAATAATTGTTTGCCTCATATTGATGAATTTGTCGATCATGATTATACGCGTGAAGAGATGAAGATGGTAAATGAGACCCATAAGATCCTGGGGGATGATTCTATTGCGATTAATGCAACCACGGTCAGGGTCCCTGTTTATCGTGGTCATTCGGAATCAATATATGTTGAAACCAGAAAAGATGTTACAGCAAAGGAAATTCAGACGATACTTACTGATGCTCCTGGTGTATCTGTTATTGATGATCCTGTAAATAATCAGTATCCAACCGCTCTGAATTGTGAGAAAAGAGATCCCGTATTTATTGGTCGAATTCGACAGGATTTATTCTCTTCTAAAGCATTTTCTATGTGGGTTGTATCTGATAATCTGCGTAAAGGTGCTGCATTAAACGCTATCCAAATAGGAGAATTGCTTTTTAAATGAAACCAATTGTAATGAAATTTGGTGGTAATTGTCTTAAAAATGAACTGTTGCGAAGTAAAACTGTTGAAGTGATAATATCACGGATTTCGGATTTAGATATACCTGTTGTAGTTGTTTCTGCAATGGGACGAAATGGCGACCCTTATGCAACCGATACGCTGTTGAATGAGTTTGGATCAAACATTAATCCCAATAGTAATCGAGATTTGCTGCTATCCTGTGGAGAGATGCTGTCTACAGCTGTTATCAGCCTTATGCTTAATGCTCGAGGGATCAAAGCAGAGGCTTTATCCGCTTATGAAATTGGAATAATAACCGATACTACTCCAGAATCTGCTCATGTAAAGTCCATTAATCTTAATCGCATTAATTCATTGATTCAGGATGGAATAATACCTGTGATTCCAGGATTTCAAGGTGTTTCTGAAGAGGGAAGAGTTACAACCTTGGGTAGAGGTGGAAGTGATACAACAGCCGCAGTCGTTGCTGCAGCCCTTGATGTTGATTCCCTGGAGATTTATACCGATGTAGATGGCGTTTATACTGCTGATCCACGCATTGTGAAACAGGCAACCCTGTTAAGGGAATTAGATTTTACTGAAGCCTTTGAATTTGCGGCTCAAGGTGCTAAGGTAATCCATCCGAGAGCAGCAGAGATTGTTCGAGATTATGATATCCCAATCAAGATAAAATCATTGGGTAGCAATGAAAATCAAACACTGATACATGATATGAAAAATGATAAACCTATCACCGGAATAGCCCTTAAAGAATCCATTGTACAGGTCATTGTAAAATCAGTGGATATTGTCGATCTTCAGAAAAATTTATCAGTTTTTAACGCTATGGCAGATAATGGAATTAGTGTAGATTTTATCTCAGTATCTGATTTAACAATATCCTATGTTATTGATTACAGGGATAAGGAAAAAACTGTTGATATTCTTACACACAATGGGTTCACATTTACCCTGGAGGAAGATAGAGCCATCGTATCCCTGATTGGAGCTGGAATGACTGGTATCCCAGGTGTGATGTCAAGGATTGTGGAATCATTGAGGCATGAAACGATATTGATTTATCAAACTACCGATTCACATACATCAATATCATGTTTATTAAAGAGGGTTGACAGTAAGAAAGCGATTTGTATTCTTCACACAGAATTTGACTTATAAGGGAGTGCTTTGATGGCAGAGAGAAGAAATAATATAAACAGTGATAAAGAGCTGGTTAAATTCCTTTCAAGAATTGATCTGTTTAAGAAACTATCAAAACTCGAAAAAAAGAATCTGATCAAATATATGTATTTAAGACATTACAAAAAAGATGAAGTTGTTTTCCGCAAAGGTTATCCTAATGTAGTGTTTTATATTGTTAAGTCAGGTGAGTTAATGGTATTTTTAGAAGAAAAAGATACAAAGATTGAAGTGAAGCGTCTTCAAGAATGTGATTTTTTTGGAGAAATGGGGCTGTTTCAAGAAGAGTTCCGATCTGCATCAATAGCTGCCATAGAGGAATCTGATCTTTTGGCAATTTCTAAACGTGATCTCAATGAATTCATTCATACATTTCCCAGAGCCGGTGTGAAAATTCTATTCAAATTTGGTGAGTTATTGAGTAGTAATATCATAGAAACAAACAGAAAACTTGCGCAGGATAATGAGTAATGGAACGTTCCAAAATTATTCGTTGGATTTTAACATTGATTTCCATCGCTATTTTTATCGGTGCTATATTATTTTATAAATTCATTTTCTCGTATCTATTTGTCGGTTTTTTAGCTGCTTATCTGCTTTCACCTTTGATTAAATATGCAGAAACCAGGAATATAACGAGAACTGCCTCAATTCTTATCACATACCTGTTGCTGGCTGTTTTATTAACAATTCTGTTTAATGTGATAATCCCACAGATTGTAGATCAGGCAGAAAATATGTCTAAACTGATTACACAATTTCTGGAAAATGAAGAGGGTTTAACAATACGTTCACTTGGTATCCCAAGCTTAACACGATTAGTTGAACAGGTTCAGGAAAAATTTCCACAGATAGAGATTGATAAGCAGTTAAAAACATTTCTTGATCGTGACAAGATTAATGATCTGGTAGCTCAATTACCATTATTCTTTCAGAGTATTGTAAATATTCTGGCTTTCCTCGTAGTTATACCGGTTATTGTTTTCTTTATATTAAAGGATGAACGTCTGTTTATCAGAACTATTTTCGGTAGTATTCATAATCGTTATTTTGAATTCTCTCTCCATCTATGGGAAGAGATAGAAGCCAGCTTTGGTAAATTTCTGCGTGCTTTGTTGCTGGAGACCTTTCTGGTTGCGATAATGTCCATCGTGGGCTTACTGATTTTAGGAATTCCAAATGCCATTGTGCTTGGATTGATTGTTGGTCTAGCCAATCCAATAAAATATTTCGGACCTTTCCTGGGTGCGATTCCAACTATGTTAGTGATTTTGTTGGGTCCGACCCCCGACATTTATGTGATCTATGCAACAATAATGTATATAATTGTTCAGCAGATTGATGGATTGATATTATTCCCCTGGTTGGTTGGTAAGAGTATGAATATGCATCCCTTATGGGTATTACTTACCGTAATTGCGGGTGGTTATGGCTTTGGAATACTTGGTATGTTGTTTGCTGTACCAGCAGTTTTTATGATCAAAGTTTTTCTGGAAGTGTCGCATCGTAGTTTAAAACATTTCGAAATAATTTAAAATATATCGCAAATGGTACAATTCATGCATTTGATATCGCAAATGCTTATAGGGAGATTTCATGAAAAAAATAATATTGGTTTTAATCGTAATATTACTCTTATGTCCTCTTGCTGCAGACCAGAATGCGGACAATCGAAAATATCTGATTCTGTTAGATGAAAACATTATTACAACTATCGAAATGATGGATGCTTTCCACAAAAAATCCGAACTGATTTATCAGGATATTGAACACGGTCAGGATTATGATCAGTTTCTCTTATCAATGACCATGGAATGTAGTAACTTGTTGGAAAATATAAGAAATGCCGATGTCTTAACAGCAGAAGAAAGAGAAATCAGAATTGCCAGCCTCATTGCTACTATCAAGTCTGATGTTGAGTTCAGTAATGCTGATGTGACTGAATCAAAAGACAGGGAAAATAGTCTTTATCTGAACAACATTCAGATTAATTTGAAATCACAGAAAGCAACCCTTCTAAAACATATGATTAAAGAAGAAGAGATTATTCTGGAATTGGGTAAAATCACAGAAAACTATATGAGGCTTCATACCCATAATTTCCTGTTTTCTTTGATACTAAACTTTACACAGGATTCAGAATATCTGAGTAAAATTAATCGAAATTATCTCACAAAAGTGATACGTTCGGTTGATCAAACTCTACAACATAAATGATGGTGATTATTGAGGATATCGAGGGAATAGGAAGCGTTACATTTAAATCCTTTAAGCGCTCAAAATCCATAAAAATTATTGTAAAACCCTTCAAAGGTGTTATTGTAACATACCCGGTTGGGATATCCAAAAATAAAGCAAAAAGGTTTCTTTTAGATAAAGCCGATTTGATAAAACAAGCCATTGCTGAAATGAAAATCATAGAAAAGGGTGAGAGACAGAGAGCCGAATCACTTAGGATTAAGGATAAAGTAGAGGTGGACAGAATTATCCGTAATGCGATAAATCTTCATAGTTTAGAAAAGAATTTGCCCTTTGGAAGGTTGACGATTAGGCAACAGAAAACGCGCTGGGGAAGTTGCTCATCACAAAATAATATCAGTCTTAACAGATATCTGGTTTTTCTTCCTAAGGAACTAATGGATTACGTTATTATTCATGAGCTGGTGCATACAAAAGTAAAGAATCATGGAAAAGAATTTTGGCAATTGCTTGAAACCCATTATCCTGATTATAAGAATGCGGTAAAAGCACTGAGGAAATTCAGGTTACCGCAAATTTAGGAGTAAAAATGAGAATTATATTAACGATTGTTGCCCTTCTGGTTGGAGCTGGATTGGGCTATGTATATTATAGATTGGTAGGTTGTAGGCCGGGATCCTGAAGTATGATGCGTAGCGCTTGGTCAAGCGTAATCATGGGAGCTTTGTTGGTTTACGTACTCTCAGCTGGTTGGATAGAGAAGATATCTCAGAAAAGCAATACAAATTCAGTTAATCAAATCGAGGATATAGACGAGTAGTAAGATAACGCATCGTTTCAAACACCTTCAGAGGAATCCTGGAGTGTTTTTATAACCGGAGTCCAGTTGATGTAATAAAAGATTAACTATATAAATAGCAACACATTATGTGTATGTAATCTCACTTTTGATTTGATCTTCTATATTGGTATCTAATACAAATAAAGTAATTAACGTTAACGTACACAAGATAGCTGAAACCCGAGTCGGGTTGTGGTTGATTTAATATCAAATTGTCATCATTTCAAAAAAAATGATCAGTCGAGTTTTGCATTGTATGAAACGATTAATTCTGCTATATTTATTGTATCTTTAATCTATATATTTAATATCCTTGACGCTTAAACAAAATTCAATATAAATTTTTTGTAATTTAATGCTACGGAGGAGATAATGGATCGGATATTTCTTGAAGGTGATCATAAGACGATGGGAAGGAAATTGGGACAATATTTTTTAGATGTAGGCAGTAGATTCCCATTAAAACTGAATGATGATCAAATTAAACATGGCGAAGGATGTATGCAGGTTTTAACGGATTATTTTCCAGAAATTGTTGATGAAATCAATAGCGTTAACGAATATCTGTCTATTGATCCTGGCGTTTATTATGGAATACTTAACTGTATGGGATGTTGTCTTACAATACGTGAAGGGCATAATGTAGAAGTAAGAGGTTGTACCGCTTTTGTTATTGCCCATAACAATTCGATTTTCTATGGTCGTGATAATGATCTTCCTCCTTATCTTAAACCTGTAAGTAAATCGTTTAGATATAAACCTGAAAAATCAAATTCATTCATTCTCAATACATCATCGTTCATTAATGGAGAAGAAGGGATAAATGAGTCAGGACTACTAGTGGCGATGACATTTGTCGTACCGCTTAAAACAGAGATTAAACAGGGGTTTACATCATTATTTTTAGTAAGATATCTTCTTGAACGATGTGCCAACGTAGATCAAGCAATAAAGGAAATAAAAAGATTACCGATTGCATCAAGTTGTAATATACTACTTGCTGACAAAGATGGTAGGATGGTGGTTGCTGAATGTAATCCTTACAGGATAAATATTCGCTTACCAGAGACCAACAGAGCAGGGAAAAAATTCATTGTCACTGTCAATCATTTTACTTCAGATAAAATGGCAAAACATGATGGTAGTAATCGTAATGTTTATTCCTCGAGAAAACGGTATGATACAGCTTATAATTCATTGTCAGCTGGGATAGATGGAGAGCCAGTTGATTTCTTGAAATCATTATTAAAAGGTGATAAAGGTTTTATGTGTCAGTATAGTAATAAAATCAAATTTGAAACCATCTGGTCAACATTGATTGATATAAATAGGCAGCAAATGCATCTTGCTGAAGGTGACCCTCGAGAAACGTTTTATAAAGAATCAAGATTGTTTTGATTTTTTAGACAGACCAATTGCAGCTGATTTTAGTCGGTTTTCATATCAAATTTAAAAACCCGAGTCGGGTTAGATAGATTCGTTATTAACATATTACAAAACAAGATGTTAAATAAGATAAGTAAGCTATTGTATTGTTATTTTCAAATGGACAATTGTTTGATATAAATGAAGATAAAACATACTTAATTTTAAATCCTTAGCCCGAGTCGGGTTAACGGGCCAGATTCTTCTAGCAATTAGTTGACAAACTCATGGATGTTCTCAGTATATAATCATTATATCTTTTAAGGAGTTAATTATGTTGTTAGACTTAGTTAAAAAAAATAGAAGCTATCGTAGGTTTGATGCATCAAAACAGATAGAAAAAGAAACGCTTAACGAACTGGTAAATCTGGCACGATTTTCAGCTTCTGCTGCAAATCTTCAAAATCTGAGATTCTATCTTTCGGCCACATCAGAAACAAATGATGTCATATTTTCTAATCTCAAATGGGCCGGATATCTAACGGAATGGGATGGCCCTGAAGAGAATGAACAACCTACTGGTTATATTATTATTCTAAGTGATAAAGACAAACCAATGGGTGTGAAATGGAACACCGGTATAGCAGCTCAGACAATACTGCTTGGTGCTGTTGAGAAAGGGCTTGGAGGTTGTATGTTTGGCGCGGTCAATAAAGAAAATCTTATTAATAAACTTCAGATTTCAGATCATTATGAAATTGAATTAGTGATAGCTTTAGGAGTACCCGTTGAAGACGTTGTGATTGAAGAAGTAATTGATAATAATATCAAATACTGGCGAGATGAAAGTAATGTTCATCATGTGCCCAAAAAGAAACTTAACGATTTAATTATTGGGTGAGATATGGAAAAAATAATTTGTGTTACGTTTATAATTCTTATTGCTGTATATATTTTTTGTGATGAAGTCCAGGGAGATACATTAACATTCGAAGGTAAAAAAATCCTACGTATATGGGGAACACATTATGAACGGGGATATGCCTATGGATATCTTATGGCGGATCAAATTGTTGAGGTTGCACTGGACTACTTTCTAGGAAGCTATTTCTATAATAACATAGCTATCTACAACACTGCGCTTAATTACGTCACAACGTACTTTGTTATAGAGGATAAATACCAGCAGGAATTTGAAGGAATCATTGCGGGAATGGTTGATTCCGGGGTTGATATGTACTCGACGACTCTGGGAAGAAATCTATCCACAGATGATTTATTTCTCTGTAACAGTATTACTGATCTGGCTGGGTTTCTCGCTCAATATGGGATAGATACAATGGGCTGCTCCAGTCTATCATCATGGGGAACAAGTACAATGGATGATCCTCAGTTAAATGGTGATATCGTGATTACCAGAAACATGGATTGGTCTTCAAATGCAGTTCTGCAAAGCAATCATTTAATGGTTATAAATTTTCCTTCAGAAGTAAATGAAATGCCTTGGTTGTCAATGTGTTTTCCAGGTATGATTGGATCGTTATCCGGTATCAATATCGCTGGAACCTCTGCTTTTATGAATGTTGGGAATATCAATAATGCAGGTACTCCTGGAAATCTACATCCTATTTTTCTCAGTATTCGCAATGGTATAGAAGTTATTGATTATGATGATGATGGAATAACATCCAAAATGGATGTGTTTGCAGCGATTGATGATAAAATACACTATGGGGCATCTATCGTACATTGTGTAACAAATCCAGAAGCTTTTATTGTTGAAGTTAATAATGAAAATGGAACAATCTTAAGAACAATTACTGATAACTATGAAGTATCTGGTGATAATCTGGTAGCAACCAACCATTTCAGAACGCTGTATGATCCAATCTACTGCTATAGATATGCCGCATTTGTGGATTCTCTCGATGATTCAAATCTGGTTTCTTTGCAGCGTAACTGGGATATCTCAACTAATGCGGGTG
>CAYYLA010000101.1:0-9474 GCA_964441785.1 uncultured Candidatus Cloacimonadota bacterium
TGATTAAGACTACTATCCTTTTACTGCACACCAGGATAACAGATCAATATCAGGTTCTTTTGTTTTACATGGTCAATGGGGAGTATTTTAGAGTCTTGAGCTGTATGCCGGTGAAAGTCACACGTACAGTTCTTAGGAGAGGGAGAAACTGCGAGTTTTCTTCCTTATCCGACAATATTCAAAAAAAGCTATACAAAAAAATAGATGAAAAATAGAAAAGTTCCAAGATTAAAAAATTTTAGAATAATTTAAAGGTAATCTTGTAATGAAATAATAAAGATTAAAATGAAATAGAAATATACGATACTCATTCTGGAGCTGAAATGATTTATACAGATACTGATGTTCAATAGTTTCATTTCATTGCTGGCAACTTACCAGATAGGAAGAATGCCAATAATAGGTGCTACCCGCAAGTTATCTAGAAGATTATTCAGGTATTAGTCTAAAAAAAAACTGATCATCCATTTAGACAATCTAATAATAGTATTGAATTGAAAATTTGGATATTAGTAAACACCCAAAAAAATGAGAAGAAATCCGAAAACCAATCGGAATAATAAAAAAGGAGAAAAAATGAGTTTTAGCAAATTTTACAAATTTATAATTGGAGGATGCATTGTTATTTTACTAACTTCTTGTGCCAGCACCTTAAAAAACAATGATGCAAAAAAAGCAGGTAAACCATCTACAGTTGAAAATACTATTGATATAAAGGAGACAGAACCAACAATAAAGCCACCAAAAGTAAGACCTCAAATTGATCCTACCCTTGCAGCTAACAATTTAAATGAGATAAATAAATATATCAATAATCTTGATATGTGGACTTATGTTGAACAGGCAATCGCCCCGTATGAAACCATAGATGAAGCAATAAACCAGGATTCAATAAAAATATTTCATCGGGTCATAGCAAGTTACAATAGTAAAAATCAACCAAGCAAAGGTGATGCTTCTAGTTTAAAATATGCCATAGAATTTTTGTTACAAAAGAAAGCAGATGTTAGTTTATTGAATGATGATGGTGAGGATGCTCTTTCTGCATTTCTAAAAATTGGATCAAACTCATCTAGAACACTAAAGCCATACGATAGAGATAGGAAACATTTTTCCGCTGAACAATTAGAACCAATAGTAAAACTCTTTATTGAAAATGGAGCAGATATAAAATTGAAATATAAGAGTGGTGTTTCTACATTTGAGAGAATCGTTGATTTTGCTGGAATAGATTTTATTAAACCCTTACTCGACAACGAAATTAAAATCAATAATGCCATTAGTGCTGCTATTAAGCATAATCACTTTGAGTTAATTAATTATCTTTTAGATAACGGTGCTATTCTGGACACATCTACAGAAGCAGGAAAAGATGCGTTCATGCATGCTGCTGAAGATATAGATGACCTTGAAATGTTTAAAAAAATAGTTGATAATACAACAGATATTAGTGTAGAGATAGTTACTAAATCTCAGCAGACAAGAAATGCCCTGAGCTTTATGATCTATATAGGGGAAAACCAAAAGCATCACACTCAAAAATATTTTGGGGACAAGGTTCTTTACCTTCTTGACAAAGGAATTAAAGTAAACGAAAAAGGTTGGGAAAAACCAAACATAGAAAATAGTTTGATCGCTCAAGCTTTAAAATCGTTTCCTTATGCCCAAGCTGATATCATCTGTAAAAAGCTAATAGAAAAAGGAGCAAATGTTAATTTGACATATTACAAGAAGACTCCTTTGTATTATTTACTTAAGAGCAAAATTTATTATGACAGTGAAGCTTTACTTTTATTATTAATTGAGAATGGAGCAGATGTTAATTTTGTTAATAGTGATAAAACACCTCTTGATTTATTGATAGCACTTTTCGAATCTGATAAAGAAGATCTCCGAAAAAGGGCTTTAAAATATGCTGAAATATTGAAATCAAATGGTGCCAAAACATTTGCTGAGTTAGATAAATAACCAATCAGTAAGGCAATATAGTCACTGACTATATTGCCTTATAATTATCTCATCATTGAAAGAAGGAAAATTATACTATCCAGCAGAATTTATTAATATCAACTTAAGTTGAATGAAAAAGCAATGTAAATTATGTAAGAATTCAAAGAAACCTTATACGGACAAACTCATCAAATTTCTTCTTGTATTTATCACTAACTGGAACGTATTTATTCCCATAAAAAATCATATACTTCTCAATAGTTTGGATATTTTCAAGATTTACAATGTATGATCGATGAGTCCGCATAAATATATCTGACGGCAGTTTTTCTTCAATAGATTTTAAGGTAGCGTGGAAAATAACAGGTTTACCAGAAGATTTCAGATACAATTTTATATAATCTTTCAGACCTTCAAAATAGATTATATCCTTATAATTAACTTTTTTAAGCTGATGATCGGCTTTTACAAACAGATATTCTTTATCGGCCTTTATATGTAAATCATTCTGAGCAATTTCTACCTTATCAATAAGATCAAAATATTTTTTCGCCCTATCGGCTGTTTTCAGAAACATCTCATAGCTAATAGGTTTTAAGAGATAATCCAACGCTTCTACCTGAAAACCTTCTAAAGCGTATTTTGCATAAGCTGTAGTAAAAATAATTTTATATTTTTTATCCAGAACGTGGGCAAAATTAATCCCTGTAAGATCTGGCATCTGAATATCAAGAAACAGCAATTGGACTTGATGCTCCTCCAAAAACTCCATTGCATCCAGAGGATTATCAAACTCTCCACACAGTTTTAAAAATGGTGTTTTTTTAATATAACTGACAATCAATCCTAAAGCCAACGGTTCATCATCTAAAGCAATACAAGTAATTTTTCTCATCTTTTCACCTCAAGAGGGATCTCCAGTTTCACGTTAAAAACATTATCAGTTTCACTTATATCCAAGTCAGCCCTATTGTCATAAAGCAACTCCAACCTTTTCTTAATATTGGAAATCCCCACCCCACCTGCTGTTCCAATTTTCTGTTGTTTAGAATCCGGGATACTATTTTTACAGCTAAAGATAATCTTTTTATTAACAACCTGCAATTTTATATCAATAAAGGAGTTATCACGATAACTTATCCCGTGTTTAAAAGCATTTTCGATAAAAGAGATAAACAAAAGAGGAGGAATATCTATTGCTGGAATATCCTCTTGGATATCAACAGACAAACTTACTTTTGACGATAAACGTTGTTTCATTAATGCGATATAATTTCTAGTAAAATTGAACTCTTTCTCCAAAGCTACATGCTCAACATTAGATTCATAAATTAGATACCTCATAAGGCTGGAAAGCTCTTCAATTGCCTTTTGGGCTTTTTGGCCATCGAGCTCAACTAAGGCATAAATATTATTTAACGAGTTGAAAAAAAAGTGTGGATTTATCTGATTTTTCAAAAATGCTAACTCAGTTTCAACATTTGCTTTGTCCAACTCCTTCTTCTCCTCTTCCTCTTTTCTAGACTTCTGAAGAATTCCCATACCAGTACTAAAACCAAAAACTAAAAGAAGCAATAGCACATCATCCAATAATCTGGGATGCAAACCCAGAAGATTAGCATCAACTTTATCTATAATATTTTTTTGTTCACTTACAGATTGTTTTGGAGGTTGAAATAATTCGATTCTCTTAGAAAAATATTGAGAAAAGGTTAGTAGAAAGACTGATAACAAAACCAGAGAAAGGTAAAATTTAGTTTTCTGCTTTGCAATAAAGAATCTAGGCATAAAGATTAGATAATTTGCGTAAAAAGCAACGAATAAGAATATAACCTGATAGTAGTATTTGTAGGTCCAAACTTTTATCCTTTCTTCAGAAGCATCAAATATGAACATCGGCAATATTGCTATCAATAAAAATCCAATTATATGGGGAACATATTCTCTGATTCGCTCTTTTTTAATCATAATTACCTCAACTTATCTATGATGAAAATTATTTATTCATGTCTTAAAGCGTCAATGGGATTTAATGCAGAAGCCTTGCGAGCCGGATACCAGCCAAAAAAGATCCCAATAAAAGTACAAAATAGAAAGGAGAGTAAAATAGAATTTGTAGTAATCAAGATGGGCCATCCTGAAGCTGACCCGACAATTTTTGATGCCACAATACCCACAACTACTCCCACAATTCCACCCAATATACTTAACAGCATTGCTTCCAACAAGAACTGCTGAAGGATAAATTTACTTTTCCCGCCAATTGCCATTCGTAAGCCAATTTCTCTAGTTCTTTCTGTGACAGACATATACATAACATTCATAATGCCTATACCGCCTACAACCAGGGAAATCGCCGCGATAGAACCAAGCAAAACCAGCATCATTTCTGAAATTGAGGTAAAATTACTAACCAATTCCTCCTGAGTTCTTATCTCGAAGTCATCATCTTCGTCTACATTTAACTTGTGTGACTTTCTTAATAAGGCAGTTATTTCTGTTGTGGTTTCTTCTATCATTTCTTCAGATTTTGCCGATAATACAATTGCTCTCAAGTGAGTCTGTCTAAACAAACGTTTCATTACAGTAGTATAAGGTGCAAGTATCATATCATCCTGATCATCACCAAGTGTACTATCTCCTTTTTCAGAAAGAACGCCAATCACTTTAAAAGGAATATTATTAAACCTGATAATTTTCCCAACCGGGTTTTCATCTTCATCAAATACATTCTCTACAATTGTTTGCCCAATTAAGCAAACCTTAGAAGCATTTCTGATCTCTTTCGAGGAATACATCCTACCAGATTTAACTTCAAATTTCTTTATATAATCGTAATCTTCATCGCCACTGTAAATTGTTGTAGGCCAGTTATTAGAGCCATAAACAATTTGTCCTGATCCATCTAGCTCTGGAGAAACTGCATCTATCAACTTGCTATGTTCCTCAATATATGTAACATCTTCTACATCCAATGTTGGTGATGAGGAAGCACCCTGCTTTACACCTCCCACTGTTTGGTGAGCAGGCATCACATTTATCAGATTTGTCCCCATTGATGATATAGTTTCTTTGATGCTTTCATTGGAACCATTGCCAATAGCCAACATCGCGATAACAGCAGCCACACCGATCACGATTCCCAGAATCGTCAGAATTGATCGCATTTTATTTCTTTTAATTGCAGATAATGCTATCATAAATATATTCGTAAATTTCATCTTTTCATCCTATGTTCTGTTGTTAAGCAGATTTATTTTCTTGAGCTAAAAAATCCAAGACATGTTGGTAATCGGTATTTAACCTATCTTCAATAATTTTTCCATCACGGAAGACTACATTTCTTTTAGTGAAAGAGGCAATTTCCGGTTCGTGAGTAACAAAACAGATTGTCATCCCTTTTTCATTCAACTCCTGGAAGAGAGCCATTATTTCATAGGAAGTTTTTGTACCCAGGTTACCTGTAGCTTCATCAGCAAAAATCACCACAGGATTGTTTACCATCGATCTTGCAATTGCTACTCTTTGCTGTTGTCCACCCGACATCTGATTGGAAAGATGCTTCATTCTATCTTTCAACCCAACTGCTATTAATGCCTGTTCCGCTCTTTCCTTTCGTACAGTTTTACTAACTGTAGGATTATAAAGCAGGGGAAGTTCAACGTTTTCTATAGCTGAAGTTTTGGGTAAGAGATTATAGGATTGAAACACAAAACCCAGTTTAAAATTTCTAATCTCTGCTAACTGATTTTTATTCAGTGATTTCATATTTATCCCATCCAGAAAATATTCACCTTCTGTAGGTAGATCCAGACATCCCAGAATATTGAGCAAGGTTGATTTTCCTGATCCACTCGATCCCATTATCGCTACGAAATCACCTTCAGGAACAGTTAAGTCTATTCCATTCAGAGCATTAATCGTTTCATCACCCACAAAGTACCTTCTGTGCAGATTCGTTATTTTTATGATTTCTTTGGTGTTCATTTTTCCTCCTTCTTATTTTGGAGGACCTTGCGGTCTCTGCCCATCACCAGATCCTTTTTGACTCTCCTGAATAAAGGGATTTTTCTGTTCATCATCGTCAGTTTTCTTTGTAATTGAGTTAGTGGTATAAACCAGCGAAGTAAGAACCTCACTTCCTTCATCTAATCCTGAGATAATTTCTACATTGTCACCATCATCAATACCTATCTCTATTTCAACTGGTTTTATATCGTAACCAACCTTAACCCAAACAATTCTATGCGAATCATCCAATTCATCTTTTGGGGCTGGTGGTGAACTTGGCCGGTTTTGATTTTTATCAGCATCCTCATTTTCAGGCTTCTTCTCTTCCCCATTTTGGCTGATATATTTTTGCAATAATTGCTGATCTGGCGTGAAGGATGTTGCCGCTTCGCTCACACAAAGAACATCATACGCTTCCTCAACATAAGTGATAATACTTGCTGTTAAACCCGGCATCAATTTAAGCTCTGGATTAGCGACTTCGATTATCACAGAATAAGTTACCACATTGGATGCTTCATTAGGCTGCAAACGCACTTCAGCAACTTCTCCTTCGAATTTATCATCGGAATAAGCATCTACCGTAAATTCAACCCGTTGCCCAGGATTTACCTGTCCTATATCTGCTTCATCAATATTCGCCTGAACTTGCATAGTGGTTAAATCATTAACAATTGTAAATAGTTCTGGAGTGCTCATACTAGCAGTAACTGTTTGGCCCTCTTCCACAGCACAATTCAATACAACCCCATCAATAGGAGAGTAAATCATCGCATAGCTTAAATTTTTCTCAGCCCGTTTCAGATTTGCTTTTGCAGATTTCAGGGCTGCATCACTTCTTTTGTAATTGAATGTTGCTAAATCATAATCGCTTTCAGATAAAAGATCTTTCTCAAACACCTCTCTCATCCGCTCAAAATTAGCTTTCTGGTAATCAAATTCAGCCTGAGCATTTGAGAGGTCTGCCTCAGCATTTTCTAAACTGAATTGCAGAGTTGATTTATCCAATTCTGCGATCAAATCCCCTTTCTTAACTTTTGAATTAAAATCCACATAAATATGCTCAATTACTCCAGAAACCTGCGTTCCCACCACAACTGTGTTTGTCGCTTCTAAAGTGCCTGTTGCCGTTATTGTAGTGCTAACAGAGCCAATCTCGGCCTTTGTTGTCGTAATAGAGTATTCTCCCCTGGTTTTCCCAAAAAATAAATAAGCAGATATAGTAACTACAATTAGAGCCAGAATGATAAAGGCTACTTTCTTTTTTGATTCCATTAAATTTTTCATATTTCTTCCTTTTTAGAATATTATTGCCTGTCTAATGTGATTGGTTTCCCAAGATAATAATCGATGATTTTGTTTTTGAGGATGAGATTATATTTTACCTGAGTAAGAGAGCCTTCCGCATTCATAAAATTATCTTTTGAGGAGAGGTAATCCACGGAGTTGATCAAACCTTGACTATACATCTCTTCTGCCAGCAAATAAGATTCCTGTTCTGCTGAAAGTTGTTCTATAGAGGCTTTATAATTCATTTCCGCAACCGAAGCATCGGTGTAAGCCTGCTCTATGTTTTTTCTTAAATCATTCTTGATATCCAATAAATCAAGTTCAGAGTTCCGCGCTGAAATCTTGGCTTGCTTTACCTGGTTACTAACCTGTTTGTTTTGAAAAATAGGGATCGACAGAGATAAAGCGAGTGACGCTTTTTTTTGATTTTCAAATTGTTCCTGGAAACCTAAATCCGCTAAATCGTTATAGTAAGAAGTGCTTAAGTTTCCGCTTAATTTTAAACTGGGAAGATAATCTGCTTTAGCAATTTTTAGGTTCAATTCTGAACTTTTCAGATTCAATTCTGCTGTCTTTATTTCTGGTCGAATATCAAGAGCAGCATTAAAGATCTCTTCCGAACTTAGCTCAGAACTTCTCAGCAGATTATTCATTTCTGGTGAAACTATGTTGAGGGTATCCTGAATTGGCATATTCATCATTTGCATCAATGAAACTTGATTTACCCGCAACTGGCTTTTAGCTGAAATGAGTGAAGCCTTATCAGCAGCTAATTGAGATTTTATATTGAGATAATCAACATTTGAAATTACGCCTGAAGATTTTTTAGCTTCAGCATATTCTACTTGTTTTTCCATTGTCTTTAACTGATTCTCATAATTTTCAATCTGTTCTTCTGCTAACAACACATTGATGTAGGCTGTAAGAACTTGCAAACTCAGTAACTCTTTTTCGGTTGTGATTTCAAATTCTGAAGCTGATAACTCTGTTTTTTTCTGGCGAATAGAATTTAAAAGTTTTGCTCCATTATACAAAGTCATACTTGAACTCAGGTTAAAACCTGTAGTTGAATTATTGTCACTTACCCATTCAGTGGAAACATCATCATAGTTTTGAGCGTAACTCTGGCTCTGGCTTATGTTAAATGTGAGGTTGGGAAGTAGAGCCGCCTTCGATTGCTTATAAATTGATTGTTTGCTTTCTACCGAGTTATCAGCACGAACAATATCAGTGCTGTTTTCCCAGGCATATTGAATACATTCTTCTAATGATAAACTATTTGTTTCGGCGACTAAATGTAACTGGAGAAATATTAGTATTAATACAATCCCAGAAAATCTTATGCCATTCCTTTTCATAACAACGTCCTTTATACATTTCTAATTTACCATACCAACATATATGAAAGCTGTTACGATTCCAATATTTATTAGACGTAAAGGGCCACTTCTTCGACGTTAGAAGCGATTCATTCGATGAATTCAAAAAATACTAGTGTTGTAGGATTAATATGTTAGTAAGCATAAATAATTAAATGTAAATAAACTTGTTAAATATTACATAAAAACTGATTTTGCTTACTAAGATATAGACGTACAAAATGGTTAAATTTTCACACTTTTGTGATACAATGATTTATTATTTCGGAGAGAAGTCAAAGATTGACAAAAAAGTATAAGTTCATGGTTTACGTCATAGATTTGCTGCACATTTCCTGGAACGAGACCTCAGATTTGTGTTATTTACTTTTACATTTTCATTTCTTGTCCGCAAATCTTCTGGGGCGTATTCTCATTTCCACACTGAGATCGTCAGTCTTAGAAAAGTTTTTTACTTTTGTAAATCGGTATACTTTTTCAAAGTTATTCCTAAACGCGTCAGCTCTAAACTTCTAAACCCCTTAACTTAGCCGAAAAGACAATGTCTACAAAATGCGGCAGTGCATTATTTTTCCATCTTCAATCTTCCATTTTTCAATTTTGCATTGTACCCGCCGAAAGCCAGAGTAAACGTTGCCCGATACACGGTCTGTCTACGCAAAACTACGACAAGGCAAGCAGGCGTTTAACCAGTCTTATCAAGGATTTTTGGTGGAAAATTCATCCTTCGATACATTTCTCCGACTATTGTCGGATACGCCTTGGCAGGCACCCCGTCACCACAGAAGGTGACATGCTCGACCAGTCCCCCGCACCGGGGCAGAGTAACATTTCCCGGTGCATA
>CAYYLA010000102.1:0-8710 GCA_964441785.1 uncultured Candidatus Cloacimonadota bacterium
TGTTTTACCAGTCCCACCAGCACTTGTTGCTTGCTGCGAGGTTTCGGTATCCCAGAAGCTGTTAGTTACTGTTTCATTTCCATTAATTTTTCGGCCTATCAATCCACCAATATAACTTGTAGAACCATTAATTATTTGAGTTGTGCTATAAGAATTTGTGACATTAATTGAATCACCGTTAGTATTATGACTTTGCAGAACACCCACCAATCCGCCAATTTCCTGATTTCCTGTAATCGAACCCATAGAATAGCAATGCTCAATCAACATTGGATATCCTACTTGATCACTCCAACCGGAAAGCATAAAACCAGTAATACCGCCTATGCGACAAGCAGAAGGATCTGTGGAAACAATATCGACATCGGTGAAACAATTTGTTATCGTAGAAGATGCTCCAAAGGATGCATTCCTTCCAATAAGCCCACCTGCGTATGCATTATCATTTACTATTTGGGAAGAAACATTGATGCTTCCGGTTACAGAGCAAGAATCCACAATAAGATTTTCTCCCCAACCGGCAAGCCCTCCCACAATCGCTCTACCGGTAATATCAATATTTTCTAAATGTATATCTTTAAGATGAGCTCCTTGTGTACTACCAAATAGACCTTGAGTATCTGTATCAGAACGATTGATGAATAAATTTGATATATAATAGCCATTACCATCGTAATTTCCTGTAAAACTCCCGCAGTTATCCCCAATTGGTGTAAAACCGGAACCATCATTCCAATCCTGCGTATCACTGGCATCAATATCATCTGTTTGAATAATATATGAGCCACAGGATGACATATCAGTGCTGAGCCAAAGCAAATTGCCTAACGATTCAATTTGATATGGATCTGCTTCTGTTCCACTACCAGCTGGTTGAATTCCATCTGCAAATAATAATAGATTCATAGTAATTAAAACTAAAACCAAAAAAACATTCCGCATATTATAATCCTTTTTTAAATTATTCTTGTTCTCTCTTTAATTTCCACATTATATCAACATAAGAAAATATTTTCTTAAAATCTTTTTATATATCATAATTTCTTAAACTATAAAGAAGCTGGATTTCTTAATATTATATTGGGCAAATTTGTTACCAAAATATGCATTTTCACTGTGTTTTTTGTTTTGTGCCGATAACCCCATATAACTATATGGTAAAATAAGATACTTGATAATATTAATGTCAAATTAAAAAAATATTTATCAATAATTTTGATTTAGATCAAATCATAATCAGAGAATTTCATCACAATCAATGTTAAGATGAACTTGTTTAACCAATGTTATAATGACGTATAGTTAGTTGTCTATCTTATCCACGAAGTTGGCGTTATTATTAATTGTTTCCATGATTATTTGTATACTCTAAAGATTGCTGGACACTCTCAAAATCCACTTATCAGACCAAGAAAATTCTATTGTTTTTCTTTTTCTTCATTTATACATTGTTTCTTTTTTATCCAAGTTTTTTTCATCATCCATATACAATTATTTTTTTTAAAAGAATATTTGACATAGATTGACTGCGGAAAATTCAGTAATAGAGAAAACCAAGGAGGGATTAATGGATTTTTCCAGATATCTTGATAGTAAGTGTATAAGAATTGGATTCAAACCAGCATCAATGGATACAGACCATAATTCGAACAGTAAAAAAAGCATTATTAAAGAAATAGTCAGACTTAGTAAAACCTCCACTACATTGGAGCATATTGATGATGCAGAAATAGAGAAGCGGTTATGGGAACGTGAGGAGTTAAGTTCAACCGCATTAACAAATGGGATTGCAATTCCTCACTGTAAGATAACAGGAATTAAAGATTTTGTTATTGGAATTATCACAGTACCCGACGGTATCGACTACGATTCATATGACAAAAAACCCACAAAAATATTCGTATTCATAATAGCTCCTGAGGATCAACGTAATTCGCATCTCAGGATACTCAGCAACATTTCCACCTATTTGAAGGAGGAGCATAACATCATCAAAATTCTCCAATCAACTGACGCCGAAGAGTTACGTAGTAGTTTTATTCGACATACATTTGAAGGATCCCAGCTTGAAACAGAACGTGCCCATAATATGTTCCATGTATTTGTACAAAATGAAAATCGATTCACCGATATTCTGGAGATTTTCACAGAGAAGAGCGACTCACATGTAGTAGTTGTAGATGCATCCAACGCGAGCAATTATCTCTACAAGATGCCACTATTTTCCAGTTTCTGGTCAGATAATACTGATAAATTCTCCCGAATCATTGTTGGTGTAATTCCACGTTTAAAAGCGCTAAACGCAATCCAGCAATTAAATAAGATCATGAAGGAAGAGGGTGAAAATCCAGGCATCATGGTTACCATGCATGAGATCTCATATTTCTCCGGCAAATTGAATATCTAGGAGCAAGAATGAACATCTCTTACCTACATGAATTACCTGTGTTATTAATCCTTGGACTCATCATTATCATGGGTTTCTATCTTGGACGAAATATGCGTCACTTACGTCTTCCATCAATAATTGGATTTATGATCCTGGGAGTAATTTTAGGACCATCCCTCATCAATCTAATCCCAGAGACATTAAACACAAAACTTGGATTTATACCCGATATTGCATTGGGATTTGTTGCATTGAGTATCGGTTTAGAACTCAAATTTTCTCATATCAAAAGACTAGGATCAAGTATAGTTTATATAATCATATTAGAATCATTGGGTGCATTTGTTATTGTATTAGGAGCTGTATATGCTTTTACTGGAAATCTTGTTCTGGCAATTTTGCTTGGAGCAATAGCACCGGCCAGTGCACCTGCAGGAACAGTTGCCATAATTCGAGAATACAAAGCCAGTGGTAATCTTACGAAAGCACTTTACGCAGTGGTTGGATTCGATGATGGATTGGGAATCATTATCTTTGGTTTCGCGTCAGCTATTGCTCAAAGTATTATGATAAGTCAATCGGGTGGTCCCGAGCATGGTATAACCGCAATGTTATTACATCCCTTAAAGGAGGTAGCCTTAAGTTTTTTCTTTGGTACGTTAGCCGCTTTTCTTTATAGTATGTTTACCAGAAAATTAAGAGATCCAAACGAGATACTTATCCTCTCTTTTGGATTTATCTTTGTTCTCTGCGGAATCTGCCAATTAGAACATCTTTCATTGATTTTAACCTGCATGGTATTTGGAATGTACATCGTCAATACCCAGAGCAATAGCCTGATAATCAGAATACAAGACAGACTCTCCACTATACTTCCATTACTCTTTATCCTGTTTTTCACATTGGCTGGAGCCAGTCTTAATCTCAGTGCAATTCCTCAGCTTGGATTACTTGGCCTGGTTTACATTTTATCACGTTCTGCTGGATTAATAGGAGGTTCGCGTCTTGGTGCAATCATTGGCAAAGCTGATACAATGATAAAAAAATATCTTGGATTGGGCATATTGTCACAAGCAGGTGTTGCTATTGGTCTTACTATCTTAGTTAAACAGAATTTTCGGGGTCTGGGAGAGGTTGTATCCAACATAGATGGAAAAATAACTACTACAGGAGATCAACTGGGGGCAATTGTGTTAACAACAATTACCGCTACCTGTATTGTCTTTGAGATTATTGGTCCTATCTTCACAAAAATCGGGCTTACAAAAGCCGGTGAAATTAAAGCAAGGAGTTAGAAATGATAGAAGAGAAACTGTTAAATGTACGGGTGTCTGATATAAGTAAACTGATTGTTAAAGAACCAGCTGTTGTACGATATGATACAACCATCAAACAGATGCTTGAAACGGTAATAAAGGACACACGTTCACGCCATGCATATATTGTAGATGATAATAACAAACTAATCGGTTCTATCCGACTTAATAATATCATCCAATTCCTTTTCCCCACCACAATCCTGATGGAAGATCGTGAATCACCTCGTTTATGTTCGTTCCTGGATTATTCGGAAGCATCAAAAGTCAAAGAGATCATGAATAATAAACCGGTTTTTGTTTATGAAAATACACCGTTACCGAAAATGGTAACACTTATGCGCCAGGAACTAATCAATGAATTACCTGTCGTCGACAAGCAGATGCATGTGATTGGTGAGGTTAATGTTCTGGAAATTATTGCTTATAGTTTAAGTTAATTACCTGGATTTAAAAAAAGAGACCTGTTTTCCAACAGGTCTCTTTTTTTGTGTCTATTTAACTCTATTTGAGGAGTGTCATTTTCTTTGTAGCTTTATAGTTGCCAGCATCCATTTTATAGAAATAGATACCACTGGCAACCGAGCTGTTGCTATCATCCTTACCATTCCAGATGATTGAATATGAGTCTGCTTTCAACTCACCCTGCACTAATGTTTTTACTTTCTGTCCTTTCATATTGTAGATATAGATAGAAACATCCGTATCCTCTTTCAGTGAGAAATTGATTAAGGTCGTTGGGTTAAATGGATTAGGATAGTTCCCTTGCAACTTAGTTACCAATGGAATCATATCCTCATCAGAATCAGTAACTGTAATTTCAAAACTAATCTCTTCGGTAAAAGCTGAGCCGATAAATGATCCATCCACTGTCTGGATACTGGCATAATAAGTGCCCTGAGGTAGTGTATGAAGAACAAATTCGAGATTCTGGCCAACATTACCAAGGTTTGCTATCTGACGATATCCGGTTGTTGAATTAGAATTACCCGGCATTACATCATTTGCACCTGGTTCTGTTCCAACTCTGAGATTATAGGTAACACCGGTACCAGATTCAATATCATTTCCTGCATCCCATGTAAGAGTTACACTATTCTCAACAACTTCTGCATCAAAGGTTGTAGGTGCTTCTGGAGTGGTGTTAACAAATTCAACCTGATTCTCAAACAAGACCACACGATAATCCATATAATCGTAACGGCCAGTAACAAAGAGATCCAGGTCATTATCGTTGTCTGCATCAGCTAAATCCATAGTAGCGTATTTTAAACTTACTATACTGTCTACCATAGTATAATGATCATTGCCTTCATTAAGATAGATATATCCAATCCAAGAGGTATAATTATGAATACCATTTACGATCACATCCCAATCTCCATCCTGATCCAAGTCACCCCAGGCTGCATCACCCTGCCTGATTCCCTTGATATTATGTTCAACATCAACAAAAACATCATTTCCATCATTTCTATAGATGTGAAGTTCAGAATCAACATTGTTATCATAAGAACCTGTAACCATTAAATCAAGATCGCCATCGTTATCATAATCACCCCAGTTTACTGATGTATAACGGATCTCTGCTCCATCATCCAGGATCGGAATGAACTCGTTATTATCATCATTTCTGTAAATCTGCGTATCATAGTTCCAGGAACCAATACGACCACTTACTCCAACATCAAGATCACCATCATTATCATAATCACCAAATTTTGCTTCACCAGAATTCATGCCCGGTATTTCATAAACAACTGTAAAATTACCTTCCCCATCATTTTGATAAAGGGTTATATGGGCAATATCATCATCCTCTTCAACATATTCATCACCTATTACCAGCAAATCATAGTCTCCATCACCATCATAATCACCCCAATCAGCATTACAGCTTTTAAGTGGTAATATATCATTGTCTATTTCAGTAAATACTCCATCATTATTCTGATATGTCTTCGCAATATAAACCTCGAATTCATATTGACCCATAACGAATATATCTAAATCACCATCTGTATCAAAGTCAAAAAGCTGGATTGTACCACTACCGGATCCAAGCATATCATGATCCATTTCAGTAAACGTCATATCCCCATTATTAAGATATACATGAAGCTGTGAATAATCTGAGTTTAACTGGTAACCTGAGGCAACAATATCAAGATCTCCATCCTGATCAATATCTCCCCATTCTGCCTCGGCTAACCAGAGACTGGCAAAAGTAAGTTCCTGATCCTCGAAATTGAAATCAAAAGCTTCACCGGAAAGTGTAACAATCTCACCACTGTCCTCACCATGAACTACTGCTGAGTAGAATTCTAATTCACCAGTAATTGTGCCTGTCTCCATAGGATTGAAAATAATCTTGTACTCAAGTGAATCTTCAAGCATAACATTTTCTATTGATGTCACAAAGGTTACATCATCCAATTTGATTATAAAATTTTCACTGATTGTTATTGAATCGATTAACAATGGTAATGTACCATTATTATAAACTGTTACAAACTGAGGAGTAGTCATTACCTCAGTAGCAGTTAAATCATATTCCAGAGTTGCAGGGGTAACAGTTAAACCAGGTTGCAAAGAATTACCGGATAATTGAACATAAACAAACTCATTATCTATTGCATTGGATTGGATTGCAATACTGTCCTGGAAGGATGTGACCTCCTCCGGTTGGAAAAGAACTGCCAGCTCTATAGTTTCACCTACTGCCATCATAAAGCCATCAATGCTGTTGGACCAGTTTTGATGATCAAGAGAAATTGAAAATCCAGCAGGAGCTGTAATTCCCTGGATCGTTAAACTATCTGCACCAGCATTCTGGATTGTTACAAAGCTAGTATCTGATGTAGTTCCAACATAGATATCATCAAAGTTAATCTGTAAAGGATTTACTGAGATAACATATTGTGATTCTGGATCCAGTGGATTATCTGTATCTTCATCTGCACCAATGTAGGGATTAACCTCATGACGCACATCACCATCGATATCCATTGTAATACCATCTATTGGTACACCGCTGAGATCAAAATCACCTAATGATTCTCCCGTAAGATGAAGATCACTTCCAGATACGAAATCTACCATTTTGTTAATACCATGACTGTCACCACCAGAAGCTGTCTGCCACTCTTCAAGTGTTGTACATTGAACATCTACCCAATCTCCAATTCTGCCATTTGTAGAGTAGTACAGGTTATAATCTGCATTCCAGTTTCCCGAAGCAAAGGTATAATCAACTACAAAATGATCAAATTCACCACTTCTGTCATTGATTAAGATATTATTGTAAATATTCAAATCACCTTCGGTTCCTGTTTTGTAAAGACAATAACTGTTATCAGTTGCAATACCACCAAGATAAACTGTGTTGTAAACGGCATCAATGTTTAATTCTGCATCACCTGCATCCAACCTGATACCATAAATCTTATCATTGTTATCATGTGGGAAAGCTATCATATTGTTTGCAACCAGAGCATCAACCTTAGAGACCCTGATACCATAAATAGTTGCTGATGCATATTTGATATCGTGGATGTAGTTATTGGTTACCTCGGCATTATCAGCGTCTGAGTCAAAGGCAACATAGATACAGTAAACAGTAGATTGCGTTGTTTCATAAGCCTCTGTATAAGCCAGCTCATTATTATGAAGCACTGTATTGGTTGATGCATATCGTACATGAACACCATATTTATCAAAATCATAAATCTTACTGTTAAGATAGGATATATGGTCGGAAGCATTGATATAAACTGCTTTCTCATAGCGTAACGTATCACCGGCATTTTGATCCATAATATCGATGCTGTCGAAGGTAATCCAGGCGGCCGTGTTAAATTCAATCATGTTACCAATATTCGCATTATTGGATATTATCGGATTGTCTCCTTCACCTGTTTTCTGGAAGGTAACAGGGTTTGTATCCGAACCCAATGCAGTAAGAATAATTGGATCTTCGCTAAAGATTTGACCTGCCGTTACGTTAAAAATAGTTCCACCTGCAGGTACATCATAGTTATTTAACACAGCTACTGCTTCTCCAAAGCTGACAAAATCTCCATTCCCGGTGTTATCTATTACATATTCAGCTTCCATTTCTGTTATTATTGGATATTCAAGATTCTCATCTGCACCATAATACATATTAGTTTCAGGTCTCAATTCATAATCAATATCTTCTGCTATTCCAAGTGACGTTGTAGCTAATTCGGATGCGCCAAGAGATTCCCCGCCAATATGAAGGTCTCCATTCACTTCATCTGCAAATTCAACATTATAAATTGTGGATAATGAATCCATTCCAATCCAATCTACCCATTCAGCATGATCAGAGGTTGTATTTGATTGTAATCTACCTCTGAATCCTTCGGTTACACCATTGTAATAGAGATTGTTTTCAAGAAGCATTCCAGGGTAAGTTATCCCAATATAAATATTGTATTGAAGTGTATCAGGTCTATCATTAACAATGATATTATTACGAACTATAAGATCGCCACCTCCTCCAAAGAGTGCTAACCCATAACCTTCATCAATTGCAGTACCATCAAGATATACATTATTATGGTATACCTCTATTGTTCTGTCGGTTCTTCCAGTTAACTTCATTCCATACACTTTGTCGTTATCGTCAGCGGTAATAGATATGAAGTTGTTATAAACCATACCCGTTACCTGGTTGAAGTCTATACCATAGGCTCCTGAAGTAGCTGTTTTGAAGCCCCAGATTCTGTTGTTTCTAACAACTGCATCATGTGCATCTAAGCTATAATTCACTTTGATCCCATAGATTGATGTTTGGGTTGTAAAGAAATCTTCAGTATAATAAATGTTGTTATTTTCTATTAAAGAATTTGTCGAAGCACTCCTTACGTAAATACCATATTTATCAAAGTCTACAACACTAGAATTTCTAATAGTAACATGGTCACAGTCATAAACATAATATCCATATTCATAGTGAATTGTATCATCGGCGACTTGA